>DASZPC010000517.1:0-18646 GCA_035550455.1 Chitinophagales bacterium
CAGGGCTAACCATCATACCTAAAAAGCCTAGCTCACCCATGCGCTTTACCTGCTCAGCGGGCCATTGCATGTGGGTATCGCGTTCAATTACACCGGGCTTACATTCGTTCTGTGCAAAATCGCGCGCCGCCTGGCGTATCATTAAATGCTCTTCACTCAACGAAAAATTCATAGCTGTTAATTTTTACCGTGGGCGAATATAGGAGAAAACCTGCTTGAGGCAAGCAGGTAATTTTGTTCAGGTTTTTGAACGCTTTATTATTTCAGTAGTGCTAAACCCTTTAAGATATGGAACGGTTTTTACCTCTCCCCCGTAGCTTTCAACAAAACCAGAACCCACAATATCTTCCTTCTTCCAGTCGCCGCCTTTTGCCAGCACATCGGGCTTAACCTCTTCAATAAGGCGCAATGGGGTATCTTCATCAAATATTATTACTGCATCTACAAACTGTAGCGAGGCAATAACCACAGCCCTTGATTGTTGGTCGTTCACAGGCCTGTTGTTGCCCTTCAAACGTTTTACCGAGGCATCTGAATTAAGCCCTACAATAAGCCTTTCGCCAAACTCAGCACAGGATGAAAGTAAATGAATATGGCCTGCATGAAGGATATCGAAACAACCGTTGGTGAACACTACCCTATCGCCCATAGTGCGCCAAAACTTCAGGCGTGCAGCCAGAGTATCGGGGGATAAAATTTTCGACTCGATTTTGTAAAGAAAAACCAAGTTGTCAGGTTTTAAGGGTTACTTCTTTTAACGAAGGTTCCCGGTTGATTATTGCAAGCAGTATCAGCGAAATTACACCACCCAGCATTACCGATGCTGTTTGTGCGGCCCATACCACCGAGCCAAACGCCCCACCTATAACAGCATCAACACCATAAAGTAACAGCACCTGTTGTATTACAAACGGGTATGCACCAATACCGCCCGGGGTGGCTACAAATGCAAAGCCACCAATAAACAGGCAGGCCATGCCTGCATAAACACTAAGGTGCGAGGTTTCGGGCAACGAAAAAAAGCTCAGGTAAATCATCAGCCAGTAACAAACCCAAATTAAAATGCTGTACCCAATAAAGCCCAAAGGGTTACGAAGGTCTTTAATTGATTTAAGCCCTTCAAAAAAGCCAATTAAGCGCTCCTTTATTATTTCGCGCAGGCGTTTAAAACCGTATTTGTATTGTATGTAAGCCGCCGCAGCTAACATTACTACTATTATGGCAATCAATACCACCCATTTCGTAAAATCATTCCCTGCGGGAGGTACACCGGTTTGTTTGTGTATCACATATTGGTCAAAATATCCAAATAAGCGCTTATACTCCACTAAAAGCAAAAAGCCGCCTATCAGCAAAATGCTCACCAAATCAACCAGGCGTTCAACCACCATAGTACCAATTGATTTATCAAGCGGTACGTTTTCGTAACGTGCCAGTACGCCACAACGCGAAACCTCGCCGAGGCGCGGAAAAAACAGGTTTAAAAAATACATTACCATTACCGAGAAAAACGTGTTCCAAACCCTGGGCTTGTGGCCGGTAGGCTCCAGTAACATACGCCATCTTTCCGAACGAAAATAATTAGAGATAAAACCTACCACAGGGGCCAGGGCTATCCAAAAGTAGTTGGCCCGCTTAAACGCATCAATAGTCTGCTGGCGTTCATCGGGGGTCATCTTGTTTATGAACCATACCACCAGGGCAACGCCCAAACCGAGCGATATCAGAAGCTTGAGCGCGTTTACCAGGTACTTTCTCAAAACTATGGGGTAATTTGATTGGCTGAATTTACATGCACAGTAACCGGAACGTGTTTTTTGTACTCGTCCATGCTAACCATGCAATACGAAATTACAATGATTATATCGCCTACCGAAACCTTGCGGGCAGCAGGGCCGTTCAGGCATATAACCCCTGACCCTCTTTCACCTTTTATAACATAGGTTTCAAGGCGTTCGCCGTTATTGATATTCACTATCTGCACACGCTCATGCTCCATCAAATTGGCGGCATCCATCAGGTCTTCATCAATAGTAATACTGCCTATATAATTCAGGTCGGCCTGGGTAACTGTAACCCGGTGTAATTTCGATTTATATACTGTTATAAACATAGCGGCGCGAAAGTAATGGAATTTCGGAATATGGCTTAAAGCTTAAATACTGTTCAAAACAGCCCTTTTAAAACAATTTTTACCGGTATTTTTACTGTATGAACAGCGAAACCGGAAAATGGATTATACTTTCGGGCGTACTACTGGTTATTGCCGGGCTGGTTATCTACTTTTTTAGCGATAAGCTGCACTGGATTGGCCATTTGCCGGGCGATATCAGGATTGAAAAAGAAAACTTCCGCTTTTATTTCCCTCTTACTACTATGATATTAGGAAGCCTCTTGCTTTCACTTATCATTCAACTGGTTAAACGCCTGTTTTAAAACCTGCGCCCCCCTTGATTTTTCTCAGCCCTGCATAGCTGCACAACTGTTTAACTTTGGCTTATGCAAGGCAAAAAACCTTTTGGGGTGTATTTTTTACTGCTGCTGATTGCTTTTCAGGCACTTAGCGGGTTGGCTGGTGGCTTTGTCCTGATTATTAAAACTGATGGCGCCCTTTTACACGCCCCCCTGCAAATGTTGCAGGGCAGCCCCTTCAAAACCTTTTTGATACCGGGCCTTATCCTGCTGCTGGTATTAGGCGTTTTTCCGGCTTTAACATTCGTCCTTTTATTGGTAAAAAGAACTCCCGCCTTTTTACAATACCTCAATATTTACCCCAATCGGCACCCGGCCTGGGGGTTTTCTTTATATATAGGCCTGGGTTTAATTATATGGATGGATGTTGAAGTGGCCCTTACCGGTTTTGGTTCGGTTTTACAGGTAATTTACGCTGTAACCGGTTTACTTATTCTTATTTCAGCCCTGCTGCCCCGGGTTATTAACTATTACGAATTGCCCGGCAAAAAATAAGCCAGCCTCCTTTGCCAAACCCGGTTTGATAATTATTGCTTACATAGCAGTAAATAACTGTTTATGGACTTGCAGAAACTGGAAAAGCAAACCAATACGGCCATTGATTATTGGATTAACGAATACCGCCGCTACGACTGGGACAAAATATTGATGCAGCCCGCGGAAAACTCATGGAGCATGGGGCAGGTAGGCATACACTTATGGATGGCGTCCAAAGGGTTCTTTTTTAAAAATGCCGAACGTTGCTTAAATAAAGAAGGTACCGAAAAAGGGAAGAGCAAAACCTGGGGCGCCCATTTAATTTTTACCCTGCGCATGATGCCCCCTGTACGGTACGAAATGCCCAAATCAGTTTCGGTGGTGCCACGCCAGCCTGAATCAAAAGAACAACTAATAGGCAAGCTGGAAGAAATTAAAACCCTTGCAGCCTCTTATACCAAACGAATACCCGAAAGCGACCCCGCCCTTAAAACCAAACACCCGTTTTTGGGCTGGTTAAATACGGCTGAATGGATTGAGCTTTGCAACATCCATTTCAGGCACCATATACGGCAAAAAAAACGGATTGAGCAGCATTTTGGCTGGTAAAAGCAGCTATACAATTATTCACCGGCACGAACGTCAATAGTAACAATCTGTTTATTCAAATCTGTTACTTTAGCGCATTCAAAAAATGCCACCATTGAGGCCCCTGATATTTCTTTTTGTTTTAACCACCATTTTTGGCGGGACTTTACAAGCCCAGGAGGATAGTTCCTGGACACTGGAACGCTGTGTTTCGTATGCTATTCAAAACAATATTGCGGTAAAGGAAGCGGCCATAGCAGCAAAAACGGCCAATAACCAGTACTTGCAAAGCGGCTATAACCTTTTGCCATCCGTAACGGGCACTTCCAGTTACAATGTGAATTTTGGCAACAGCCTTAACCCCGTTACTTATAGCTATACCAAAGGTAATTCACGCTCGTTGCAAATAGGAATGCAGGGTGATATTACCCTCTTTAATGGCCTCCAACAAATCTTCGGTATCGAAAAATCGCGTTACGATTTACTTGCCTCTAAATCTGATTACGAGAATGCAAAATCCAATATCAGCTTAAATGTTGCCTCGGGTTACCTTCAAATTATTCTTGACAAAGAAATACTACAGGTAGCCGAAAAACAAAAAACGCTCACCAACATGCAGTTGAACATGGTGCAACGTAAAGTGAGCGTTGGCGCCCTGCCCGAAAGTAGTTTGCTGGAAGTGCAGGCCCAGGCAGCAGCGGATGATGCCACTATTGTAAATGCGAAAGGCAGTTACGAATTGGCTGTACTGGCCCTAAAACAACTATTACAATTAACCGACGACCAGCCTTTTGATGTGATAGTACCCCAGGTAAACGCCGATAACCTGGAAAGCATTGCCGGGCTTAGCCCGGTATCGGTTTATAGTACCGCCGTAAATACCCAGCCATCCATTAAAAGTGCAGAGGCTCAGTGGAAGAGCGCCCAAATGGCCCGCAAAATTGCCTGGGGCGCTATTACACCAACCATTTCGGGCTATTTTAACCTTAGCTCGGGTTACTCCAGCGATTACAGTGTGCCCAGTATTGTTAATGGCCAGTTGGTGTACGATTACCCAGGATTTAATCAACAAGTGCACGACCTTTTCAGGCAGGTAATAGGCATTTCGCTTAACGTTCCCATATTCGGCAAGTTGCAACGCTTTACCAATATTGGCAATGCCGGTTTGCAAATGCAGGTAAAACAACTGGAACTGGAAAACGCCAAAAACAAACTGCGCCAGGATGTGGAACAAGCCTACGAAAACGCCCGCATAGCCGCCGAAAACTATGTGGCCAACAAAAAAAGTTACGAATCGGCCGGTAAATCGTATGATGCCGTTGAAAAAAGATACGAGGGCGGCCTGGCCACTAATTTCGATTTACAACAGGCAAAAAACCAATTGGCCAAAGCCGAATCGAACATGATACAGGCTAAATACACCTATGTTTTCAGGATGAAAATCCTTGATTATTACCAGGGTAAACCCTTAACCTTAAACTAATTTGATTGCATGAAATCGAACCGCATTATTTATATACTTCTTGCCATAGTAGTGGTACTTTTGGTGGTAGGCATTGTAGGTAAAAAGAAAGGCTGGCTGGGCCAAAACACTATAACCCAGGTGGCAGTTGAAAAATCGGCCCGCCGTTCGTTAGTTGAAACCGTTACGGCCAGCGGTAAAGTAAACCCTCACACCGAAGTTAAGCTTAGCTCAGAAGTATCAGGCGAAGTTATTGAGTTGAACGTACACGAGGGAGACTCGGTAAAAAAAGGCCAGCTGCTTTGCGTTATTAACCCTTCCATTTACGAAGCCCTTGTAAACCAGTCGCAGGCCAGTGTTAATCAAATGCGTGCCAACCTGGCTGGTGCACATGCCAGTGTAATTCAAAGCAAGGCCTCTATGGACCAGGCCCAGCGAAACCTTGACCGTAACAAACAATTGCATGATGAGAAAGTAATTGCCGATGCCGATTGGGAGACTATTAAGTTGCAGTACGACCAGGCGCAGGCCAACTACCACACCGCGCTGGAACAGGACAGCGCTGCGCTGTTTACTGTACGAAGTGCCGAAGCCCAGCTAAACCAGGCAGAGGACAACCTGAACAAAACCCGCATTTACGCTCCCATGTCGGGCATCGTTTCTTTGGTAAATGTAAAATTAGGCGAGCGCGTGGTAGGTACGGCCCAAATGGCAGGTACAGAATTAATACGTATTGCCGACCTTAACAACATGCAGGCCGAGGTGGATGTGAATGAGAATGATGTGCTCCGCATATCGCTGGGCGATACCGCCGATATTGAAGTGGATGCTTACGTTAAAAAGAAATTTAAGGGCGTGGTTATAGAAATTTCCTATTCTTCAACCACGGCCACCCAAACCGTTGTTAGCACTTCGCAGGCTACCAACTTTACAGTAAAAATAAAGCTGCTTAAAGATTCATACGCCGATTTAATTAACCCCGCTATTGGCAGGCTTTATCCTTTCCGCCCGGGCATGTCGGCCACTGCTGATATTAAAACCGAATCGCGCGATAACGTGCTTACTGTGCCTATCCAGTCGGTTACCACCCGCAATGCCGGTGATGTAGAAAAGAAAACAGATGCCGATTATGCCAAAACCGCTAATGGACAAAAAGCGGCTGAATCTGATAAGAAAGATTTAGCCGAAGTTGTTTTCGTGGTTAAAGATGGCAAGGTAAAAGCCAAAGAAGTAAATACGGGCATACAGGATGCCAACTATATTGAAATTACCAAAGGCCTCGCCGAAGGCGAAACTGTTGTAAAAGCCCCGTTCAAAGCAATATCAAAAACATTGAAAGATGGCGACCCTGTGAAAGTGGTGGATGAAAAAGATTTGTTTAAGGATGAAAAAGATAAGCCGTAATTTCCACAATACCGGAACCCCGGGGTTCGTTCAGTTTCAGGCGGCAAGCATAAATTTAGTTGCGGGTTATTAACCCCTCGTCGCCACACCACACCAAAACAGTATTACCTTTACCGCCCGTGAGCAAGGACCTTTTTAAGAACCGATACCGCATTTTACAAATTATCATCGTAGTATTCTCGGCAGTGTACATTCTGCGCCTTTTCTACGTACAGGTAATTGACCGTAAGTATGTGTCGCTTGCAAAAAACAATGCTATTAAAGAAGTTGATGTTTACCCTACCCGTGGCATGGTGTACGACCGCAACGGCGAATTGATAGTGTACAATGAGGCTATTTATGATTTAATGATTATCCCCCGACAGGCCAAGGATATTGATACATCCAAACTTTGCGAGTTACTGGGCATTACAGTTGATGATTACGTTAGCCGCATGGAAGCCTTAAAAAAAACCAAGGGCTATTCATCTTATAAACCCAATGTTTTTTTCAAACAGCTTTCATTAAAAGATTATTCCCGCCTGCAGGAGTATCTGTATCTGTTTCCCGGTTTTTATGGACAGGTACGTACCATACGCAAATACCCGCATCGTTGCGCCGCCACCATATTAGGTGATATTGGTGAAGTAGATGACAAGCAAATTGACGACTCTAAGGGTTATTACAAGCCCGGCGATTACGTGGGTAAAAGCGGTATTGAAAAAGTGTACGAAAAAGAGCTGGGTGGTAAGCGGGGTAAGAAATTCATTTTTGTTGATGTGCACAACCGCGAAATGGGCAGCTTTGATAATGGCGATTACGATACCCTTGCCCGTGCCGGTGATAATGTTATTACCACCCTAAATATAAAACTGCAGGAGTATGGCGAAAAGCTGATGCAAAACAAAAAGGGCAGCATAGTGGCTATTGAACCCTCTACCGGCGAAATACTGGCTATGGTAAGCAGCCCCGGCTACGATCCCAACCTGCTTTGTGGTGCAGTGCGCGGCCAAAATTTTGCTGCCCTGTTAACCGATACCCTGTTACCATTATACACACGGCCTACTTTAGCTACTTACCCGCCCGGTTCAACCTTTAAACCGGTGGTGGGTTTAATATCATTGCAGGAGGGGGTTCAAGGGGTAAACTACACGGTACCATGCAACGGTACTTATCAAAGTGCAGGGCTCACCCTCCACTGTGCGCACCTGCACCCCTGGGCCCACAATATTCAATATGCCCTTGAGGAATCGTGTAACTCTTATTTCTGGCAAACCTTTCGTAATGCCATTGAGAACAAAAACTTCGATCGTATTCAGGATAGCTACGGCCAGTGGGTAAAATACTGCCGCAGTTTCGGGCTTGGGTTTAAAACAGGCATTGACCTTCCCAGCGAGGCAAACGGGTTTATCCCACCTGTTTCCTACTTCAATAAAATATATGGCGAAAATGGCTGGCGCTCGGCCACTATTATATCATTAGGCATAGGGCAGGGCGAAATATTGGTTACGCCTATTCAAATGGCAAATATTTATGCCTGCCTGGCCAACCAGGGCTTTTACATAACTCCACATGTGGTTAAAAAAATTACCGACCCCGATACCGGTAAAGATGTAACCCACAAATACGAAAAACATTACTGCCTTATTGACAGAGATCATTTCCCCCCTATTATACAAGGCCTGCAACAGGTAGTTGATGAAGGCACAGCCCGCGCCGCCCATGTAGATGGTATAGCTTTTTGTGGTAAAACAGGTACTGCCCAAAATCCGCATGGCGATAACCACTCTATTTTTGCAGGCTTTGCCCCGCGCGATACACCCAAAATTGCTATTGCGGTAATAGTTGAAAATGCCGGTTACGGCGCCGAATATGCCGCACCCATTGCCAGCCTTATGGTTGAAAAATATTTGAATGATACCATTCAGAACAGCAGGCTTGCCTTAGAGAAAAGAATGATGGAAGGGAACCTGCTAAAAAAATATGGGGTAAAAACCAATAAAACTGCTTTGATGAACGATGCGGGCGATTAAAACTTTAAAGAAAGGATAGAAGTTGGTATGGCTAAAAGCGAATCATTAACGGGCAAAATAGACTGGCTTACGGTATTCCTTTATGGTATACTGGTAATTTTTGGGTTAATGGCAATTTACTCTTCTGTTTATACCGATGAAGGCAAAACAATTTTCGACACATCGCTTAACAGCGGAAAGCAATTAGAATGGGTTATTGGAGCGGTACTGCTCATATTTGTTATTCTCATCGTCGACTCGCGCTTTTATGTAACCTTTGCTTATCCTATTTATGTTTTAATTATCGTACTCACCATTTCAGTAATGTTTTTTGGCGTGGTGGTAAAAGGTCAAAGAAACTGGATACGTATTGGCGGTTTCCAGATGCAGCCTTCTGAACTTGCTAAATTTGCCGTAAGCCTGGCGGTGGCAAAATTTGTATCGGGCCTAAATATCGACATCCGTAAATGGCGCGATAAATGGAAAGCCCTTGCACTAATAGGCATTCCTGCAGGTATTATTCTTATACAGGGCGATGCCGGGCAGGCAATCGTATTCGTAGCTTTCTCGCTCGTTCTTTTCCGCGAAGGGCTGGAATCGTATTTTCTAATCATTGGTGCTGTGGTTGTTGTATTATCGGTGCTGGCGCTGGTGTTCCACCCCGCGGTAGTGGGCGGGGTGCTTACCTTAGTTGCTGCTGCTGCCCTTTACTTGCTGCGTAAGCGCAAGCTAACATGGTATATAGTGGGCGCCTATCTTCTTGCAATAGGTTATGTGCTTTCGGTAAATTATGCTTTTAATAAAGTTTTAAAGCCGCACCAAAAAGACCGCATTAATGTATTACTGGGCAAAGAAGTTGAAAATGGGAAAGACTGGAATGTGCGTCAAAGCATTATTGCTATAGGCTCCGGTGGCTTTTTAGGTAAGGGCTACCTGAATGGCACACAAACCAAGCTAAAATTTGTACCCGAGCAAAGCACCGATTTTATTTTTAGTTCCATTGGCGAAGAATTCGGGTTTATAGGCAGCACCCTGCTTATAATGGTTTACATAGCGCTTTTTTTCAGGTTGCTTTTTCTGGCCGAAAGGCAGCGGTCCAAATTCAGCCGTATTTACGGCTACTGTGTGCTTAGCATTTTCTTTTTTCATTTTCTGGTAAATGTGGGCATGGCTATTGGTGTGGCGCCGGTTATTGGCATTCCGCTTCCCTTTATTAGCTATGGCGGGTCTTCCCTGCTTTCATTCACACTGTTGCTGTTTGTTTTTATCCGTCTCGATACCCAGCGCTTCGAATCAATGCGTTAAGTTTTTTTCAGGATTTAAAGCCAAACATTAACTGGCCTTGGGTGTTTGAAAATGCCTGATATTACATAGCCAACCATGAGAAAAACAACATTACTTATCCTTTCAGTTATTTCCGGCTTGTTTGTTAATGCACAAACAGGCATAATTAAAGGGGCAATTATTGAAAAAGGTTCGGGCAACCCCGTTGAACTGGCAAATGTGGTAATACAGGGCAAGGCCCTGGGTGCTGTTTCTGATAGCGCCGGTAATTTTCAAATTAGCGAGGTACCTGCCGGAATTTATAATATCAATATTTCCTGCCTTGGCTATAAAGCCCAAACCCTTTTTGAAACGGAAGTTACCAACTCAAAACCCGCCATTCTTAAAATAGAGTTGGAAAAAGAAGCGCAGCAATTAGCCGCGGTGGAAATAAAAGCTTCGCAGTTTTATAAAGAAGCGGAAAGCCCCGTTTCGGTACGAACTATTGGTGTTAACGAAATTCAGCGCTACCCCGGGGGTAACCGCGATATTTCCCGTGTTATACAATCTCTTCCGGGTGTAGGCTTCAGTACCGCCTTCCGCAACGATCTTATTATCCGCGGAGGCTCGCCCATCGAAAATAAGTTCTACCTTGATGATATAGAAATACCAAACATCAATCACTTTGCCACACAGGGCGGCTCAGGTGGCCCGGTAGGGCTTATTAATGTTGATTTTATCCGCGAAGTAAATTTTTACACCTCCGCCTTTCCGGCCGACAGAGGAAATACTTTAAGTTCTGATATGGATATCCGCCTGCGCGACGGCCGTGACGACCGCTTTGGCATTACTGCCACCCTAGGTATTACCGATGCGGCCCTTTCGCTGGAATCCCCGCTCAACAAAGCTAAAAGCGCCACCATACTGGCTTCGGTGCGTTCTTCGTACTACAACTGGTTTTTCAAACTTATACAGGTGCCCATATTTCCTAACTACAACGATGCCCAGTTTAAAATTAAATGGAAAATAAACCGCAAAAACGATTTTGAATTTTTAAGCTTAACGGCCTGCGATATTTTCAGGCTAAACCTAAACGCCAATAGCACCGAAATACAACAATACGAACTCCGCACTATCCCCGTTAACAACCAGTGGAGTTATACCAACGGCATTAAATACACACATTATTTTACCGATAGTTATTTGCAGACTGTTGTAAGCAGTAGCGAGTTGGTAAATCAAATTTATAAATACACCGACAATAACCCCGCCCTTTCCAAAACCTTCGACTATAACTCGGTGGAATCGGAGAGCAAACTGCGCATGGAGTACATAGCCCATAAAAACGCCTGGAAATATTATGTAGGTGGCAATTACGAGCTTGCTTATTATTACAACCGTTCCAATTTTACAGGGCCGTATTTTGTTTACAACTACCTTACCCGGTTTTTTATAAATAAATACGGTTTGTTTACCTCGGTCAGCCGCACGCTTGCCAACAACCGGCTTTCGCTTTCGCTGGGCATTCGTTTTGACGGTAATAGCTACAATAAAAACATGGCCAATATATTTTACCAAACATCGCCCCGCTTTGCCCTGTCATACAGCATCCTCGATGGCTTCCGGTGGAACTTTAATACCGGATACTACCATCAAATGCCTGCCTACACAGCGCTTGGTTACCGCGATAGTACTAATACACTGGTAAACCAAAACAGGCTTACCTATATGCATTGCCTGCATGTGGTAACTGGTTTTGAATACGAAACAAAATTCAACAGCCGTGCTTCGGTAGAAGGCTTTTTCAAACAATACTTTAATACTCCGTTTTTACTTGACGACTCACTTGCCCTCGCCAACCTTGGCGGTGATTACGGTGTGGTGGGTAACGACCCCGCTACAAGCACCGCCAAAGGCCGGGCATATGGCGTTGAATTTCTGTACGAGCAAAAACTATATAAAGGCTGGTATGGTATAGTGGCCTATACCCTTTTCTGGAGCCAGTTTCAAAACGGGGCAGGTAAATATGTTTCCGCCAGTTGGGACACCCGTCATATCATCAGCCTTACCGCCGGTAAAAAATTCAAACATAACTGGGAAATTGGCCTGCGTTACCGCATACAGGGCGGCAAGCCTTATACGCCATATAATATGGCTTATTCATCGTTGGTAGCTGTTTACAATGCTAACCCACAAGGGGTATTTGATTACAGCCAGTTAAATACCCTTCGTTTACCCTGGTTCCACCAAATGGATATACGGGTTACTAAAAAATGGTATTTCAAAAAACTCTCGCTCGATCTGTATCTTGATATCCAAAACCTGTATTACTCCAAAACCTACGATATGCCCATTTTTACCTATGTGCAGGATGCTAATGGAAACCCAGTATATACACCTAACAACCAAAGCTATGTTACAAAGCTGCTAACTAACACCAGCCAGGTTATTCAGCCGCAATTGGGCATTATCATTAACTATTAAAAAAAAGAGGTTGCCTTTTTAAGGGCAACCTCTACAAATATCTTTATAGAAATGTTTTAGAATTTAGGGCAGTAGATTGTTTGCGGGCCACGTATTTTCCATGAACCGATATAAGTTAAGCCTACTTCAAAACCACCGCGCGATTGAGTGCCGCTAATTAGCTGCGAAACGTTAATATCGTAAGCAACACCAAGGTCAATGTGGTTCCATTCAACACCGGCAGATAATACAACCGATTCAGGGTTCAACCGCTTATCTGACCATGGTGCGCTGTGGTCGCCGCCAACCATACGGAACATGGCTCCAAAGCGGAAGTTATTGCCATAAGGTTCGCGCTCTTCAAATAAAATCCTTACATCTGATGCTAAAATAGTTTCTATGCTTTGGCCCTGAGCCAATACAATAAATTTAGGTTGCAGGTCGAAACGGCCAATAAGCGGGAATCGGATACCGCCGGTTCCTACATACTTAATGTTCAGCCTTACGTTATTATCGCCCAGCATTGAAATACGGGGCATATTCAGGTGGTAAGCCGAAAAGCCCACATATACATCAGTGCGGCGGGCTATTTGCATATACCACAACAAGCCTGCGTTAATATCCCAATAAAGCTTTTTGTTATCTACATAAAACTCATTTGAAGGCAACAATGGGTTGTAGCTGCTGGTTGAGTTATCCCATTGTGAACCCCACTGCAGGTTACTGTAATCAATTACCTGCTGGTATATTTGAGATGAAAAACCAAGTGCCAGGTAATTGGTGTTGTGGGCGTTTAATGATTTATGGTAGGCCAAAGAAATGCCGCCTACGTTATAACCAAATTTAGATTCCCCGGCCTGGTCGCCCAAAAATGAGGCGCCAAAACCAAAGGCATCGCCTTTCATAAAGCCCTTATTGGTCCTGAAATCAACTCCGAAAGTATAGGTGCGGTACATAGGCACCGATTCATTCCTGAGCACTGAGCCCCACTGGCCCCGGAAAAGCCCGGTTAAACGGTAATTGCCGCTAAATGCCCCTGTTAACGCGGGGTTCAGGTATTGCGGTGCTATGTAAAATTGCGAAAAGTGAGGGTCTTGTGCAGATGCCCCTGCAATCAAAAAAACAAGTAACAACGTTTGTAAAACTTTCTTCATTATCTCAGGTTTAAAAATCTAATCTAAAATAGAAAAAATTTGGTTCTGCAAACCATTGGGGCATAATTTTTCCTGTTTTCCTTAAATTATTTAATCGGAAAAACACACCCAAAAGTTACATTAACAAGCCATTATCGGCACTTTTATTTTTCTTTATGGTACCCAGGGCTGTTTTCAGCCCTTTTTACCTTGGTGCCGCCCCCTTCAGGGAGCCCTGCCATTTGTTAAAATCCAACTTTACAGTTTTATGGATTAGACGCGGCGTGCCTTGTAAAGGATGCAAGCCCCCCATATAAAATTGCAACTTTAATAAAGCTATTAACGGTTTCTTATGTACCAATATTTTGTAGGTACAACTACTATGCTCGCCGCTATTTTACAGCCTATGCCTTCAGGTGAAACTTAACTGCGGTACCTTCGGCTGTTTTGTACTCAAGCACCATTACCTTATCGTTTATCTCGGCCACCGTAAGCACCAGGGTATTTTTATTGCTGTAATCGGTTAAGGTAATTGTCTTTTGGGCGGTATTGTAATGCCATTCACCGCTTTCAAAACTACTGTTATCGGTGGTTTTAATTTTGTGGTTCTCGTAAAAAGTCAGGCTGCTTGCTTTTTGTTGCTCGGTGGCGTTAACTACTTTCCCATTCTTTTCAACATAATCATACAGCCACTTATGGCACAGTATCTTTTCAACATTATTGCTTTGTGCGTAGATTGAGGCGTAAGCAGTAATTAGTAAAACAGTCAAAATCACCTTGTTTGGGAAACTGAGTTTCATGGTAAAAAATTTAAGTGCAAAATAATTATTTTTTTGAAGCGAAAAACAGCTGTTACGTTGCATAGTTGGGCTTAGTTTAACATGTCGGCGGCAAATTGTAATATTACAAAGTTGTAAAACATTTTACTATGACCTGGAAAATGAAACTGGTACTGTTGTTTGCACGTATCCGTAAGCCGCTTGACCCGGCAGAAGGGGTAAATATTGCCACCCTGCGCAGGGTATCTGAAAGGGCCTCGCGCCTGGGCACACGCCTGTTCGATAAACATGTTGAGGTGGCAAAGGTTACGAATACAGTGGCTAATGGGGTGCCGGTACGCATATATCAAAGTAATACTGGTGCTACCGGGCAGGAGGTAATCATATATTACCACGGCGGGGGTTTTGTACTTTATGGCCTTGAAGCGCACGATAACGTATGTCGGCGTATTTGTGCCATGCGCAATTGCATAGTTGTATCGGTTGATTACCGCAAGGCCCCCGAATATATTTACCCCGCTGCGCATGACGATGCCTTTGCGGCCCTGCAATGGGTGCGCACCAATATTGCCGAATATGGCGGCAATGCTGCTGATATACTGGTAATGGGCGATAGCGCAGGGGGGAACCTCTCGGCATGTATGGCGCACCGTTGCAAAAAAGCAGGCATTAAGTTAAAGGCCCAGGTACTTATTTATCCGTGGATTGATGGCCGCCTGAGTAACCCCTCCATTGACCGCAATGGCGAAGGTTACCTGCTTACCAAACCCACTATGCTTTGGTTCCAGCAGCAATACACACCGCATAAAGAAGACCAATGTGTACCCGAAATTTCGCCCTGCTTTGAAACCGATTTTAAAGGCCTTGCCCCGGCATTTATTTTAACTGCCCAATACGACCCTTTGCTGGATGATGGCTTTAACTATTATAACCAGCTTAAAAATGAGGGGGTAAACGTAGAATATAAGGAATACCCGGAACTGATACACGGCTTTTTTAACCTGCCCGGCGCAGACCCAAACGCGATACAGGCGTACCATGACATTGATAATTTCCTCAACAGCCTTTAAATCAGGCCTTCATTTTTCTTATAACGCCATACATAGTACGGGTTTCTAGAGCGGTAAATACCAGGTAATAAACCAGAAAATGAAGCACCAGGCTTTGCCTGTTTTCGCTGCTGTATAACAAAAGGCCTATCAGCACTGCCAGGTATAGCATAAATTTCAGCGCGGTGGTAACAATAAAAACCCTTACAAACAGCGCCCCCTTTCTTTCCGAAAACTTTAGCAAAACACCCTGTACCACCAACCCCGATACAGCAAAAAACACAAGCATCAAAAAATTGTCATTTATAGCAAGCCGCGGGTTAGTTTGGTTTAATTGCCATTGTACAACCCCCAGTATTAAGGTTAATGCCAATAGTTGTAAAGCAAATTTTACCTGTGGTTGTTTCATTACCTGTGCAAATGTGTAGTTAGTAACATACAAGGGCTGAAAAATACAAAAATTGGTTCGCCCCTAAATCATATATTTGAATTTATAACCAAATACCGCTAACCCATGGTAAAACGTTTACGCTTAATTAGCCTTCTTTTGGCTATTACCCTTGCTTCAAAAGCTCAATATTTCACCGGCTTGCGCGCCAGCCAGTTTGGTGGCGTTACCAATGTAGATTATAACCCAGCCATTGCCGATAACCACTTTCTGGTGGATATTAACCTTGTGGGCCTCGGTTTTAGTCTCAATAACAATTATATAGGGCTGGACCGACACTCTATTTTCAACACATCCGACTTTAGCGATTCTACTTTTCAGGGCGACCATTTGATGGAACGTGTAAACGGTAAAAATAAAAGCGCTTTTGTAGGTATGCAGGTGCAGGGCCCCCTTTCGTTTATGTTCTCATTTGGAAAAGGCCAGAACAAAAACAAAAATGCGCTGGCTTTTAGTTACCACCTGAATTATATTTTTAATGCCGACCAGGTGGACGAAACCCTGGCCCGCCTTGCTTATTACGGCGTTGGTTATGTTGCCGATTCGCTAACCGGGTTTGTGGGCAAATCGCTTACCAATGCCAACATTAACACCCGCACCATGGCCTGGGCCGATTACGGCATTACCTATTCGCGTGTGGTGCTTGACCTTGATAAGCACATGCTTAAAGTTGGCGGAACCCTGAAGTTTATACAAGGCATAGCCGGCGGCTATTTATATGTAAACAACCTGAAATACAAATGGAACACCTTCGACACCCTCTCCATTTTCAAAACCGACGTAAAATATGCTTACTCACAAGGCCTGGTTTCTTCCAATGGTTATCCGCCTTCTGATTTTTCTTCTTTCTCCAAAGACCTCTTCGATTTTAAATACTCTTATCCTTCCGCAGCAGTTGACCTGGGTGTGATATATGAATGGCGCCCGCATAAAGACAAATACAAATACGAAATGGATTGCAAAGACGAATGGCGGCTTGATAAAAACCGTTACGTTTTGCAGGCAGGGGTAAGCCTTATTGATTTTGGCGCTGTAAGGTTTAAGCGCGGCGAATACAGCGGCAGCTTTAATGCCAACATATCAAACTGGGATGTTTCAAATTTTAAAGCTAGCGATGGCTTGCAGAGTATTGATGATACTATCCGCTCGCGCTTTACTATCGCCCAGGACCAAAAGAGTTATTTTACGATGTGGCTGCCCACCCACATCAATGCTTTTATTGATTACAACATTGCTTACGGATTTGGATTAAACGCATCGGCGGTTATATCGCCCAATATGGCTAAAGACCGTAACATGGTACACCAGGCCACTACCTTTACATTTACTCCTAAATACGAAAACGCCTGGTTTGGTTTATACCTGCCCCTTTCGTACGATGTTTACAATAACCTTAGCTGGGGCGCCACCATGCGCGTAGGCCCGCTTATTATAGGTACGCAGGACCTGCTTGGCCTGTTTGCCAAAAAATTTGTTTACAACGCCGATGTACACCTGGCTTTAAAAATCACCATCCCTTATCATAAAATCCGCGACCGCGATAAAGACGGCGTATCGAATAAGTTCGATTTATGCCCTAAACAAAAAGGCAACTGCGAATCACATGGCTGCCCCGATAAGGATGGCGATGGCGTACCTGATGATAAAGACAAATGCCCCGAAATACCAGGCCCGGTTGAGTTGAACGGTTGCCCTGATATGGATAGCGATGGCATTATTGATATTGAAGATTCGTGCCCTACTGAAAAAGGTTTGGCACAATTCCACGGCTGCCCCGACCGCGATAGTGATGGCATTCCTGATAAACTGGATGAGTGCCCCGACCAGTTTGGCCTGGCAAAATTTAATGGTTGCCCCGACCGCGACAGCGATGGTATTCCCGACAAATTGGATAAGTGCCCCGATGTGCCCGGCTTAGCTGAACACCACGGCTGCCCCGATACTGATAAAGACGGCGTTTATGATGATGAGGATAGATGCGTACTTACGCCCGGCCCGGTTGAAAACCAGGGTTGCCCATGGCCCGACAGGGACGGCGATGGCGTACCTGATAAAGATGATGAATGCCCCGATGTGTTTGGTGTGCCTGAAAACCACGGCTGCCCTAAATTAGAGAAGAAGGAAATTGAAACCGTTAAATACGCCTTCGAAAACCTTGAGTTTGAAACCGGCAAAGATGTAATACGTACCCGTTCATTCCCATCGCTGAATGCTTTGGCTAAGTTGCTTGTTGAAAAACCTAACTACGGTTTGCGTATTGAAGGCCATACCGATAATGTAGGCACCGATGCCAAAAACCTTATCCTTTCGCAAAAGCGGGCAGATGCCGTGAAAAACTACCTGATAAAGAAAGGGGTTGACGGCGCTAAGCTTGATGCCTTTGGTTACGGTGCCAGCAAACCAATTGCCAGCAACGATACGCCCGAAGGCCGCCAGAAAAACCGCCGTGTGGAGATGAAGATTACCTTCAAGTAAAAATACACGCTTTGTAAAACATCAAAGCCCCGCCCGTAGTTTCGGGCGGGGCTTTTTTATTATCAGCCGCAGATTGCGCAGATGCTCCCTCTTTGGCGCGAGAATGGGGTATTGAAAGTGCTTCACTATCAGTTGCCGGGCCTGCAAGCTGCATTATATTTACTTTATCCCTGACTATTAATGATTAACCATTACCCGCTGTACGGATGAGCCTGTGCTATTTTTCAGGTAAACAAAATAAAGTCCGTTTGCAAGTTGCAGCGCATCAATATGTGTTTCATTCGCGGTAGCAGGTGCCTGATAAACCTTTTGCCCCTGCAGATTGTCAATTTCAATTATCCCCTTAAAAGCATTTCCTGTTTCAACAGTAAAGCCAGTATTTGCCGGGTTTGGATATACATTAAAATCGAAATTATTGCTTACAGCGTTTATGCCAGATGCAATCCCTATTCTTCTTATCCGGTTATCGTATTCATCCGAAATAAATATATCGTTGCTATTGCCGTTAACCAACACTGCAAATGGCCCATTCAAGCCCGCACTATCTGCGAGGCCGCCATCGCCGTAATAACCGGCAGTATCGCGCCCGGCAATGGTGCTTATATTGCCGGTAATGGCATCAACCTTCCTGATACGGTTATT
>DASZPC010000518.1:0-6469 GCA_035550455.1 Chitinophagales bacterium
CACCACATCATTAGCGGCAACCGGTAAGCGCTCTGGCCTGTAATTAGGGTTGTATTTATAAGCCGCATTAGCATAAAAATTAGCGCCCACCACTTCGGTACCGGTGTTATCAACCGCGCTTAACCTTATTGAGTCGTTCCCGAAAATTTCAACACGCCCGTAAGTGGTATTGTAATTATCCTGCTGGCAAAGGCCGCTTCCGCCAAGGTCCCATATATTAAACTTCATAAACTGCTGGTACAACAGGGCATCCTGGCTATTGGCAATTTTCATGTTGCCGCTCATCAGTTCAGGCAGGCCGGAGTTAACCCCGTCATCAAGCCCCACCGTACCGCTATGCCCGCTTAGTACAAACACATTTTTAATATCATTGCCCAATACATAATTCAACAAGGTATCGCCATCGGCTTTATAACCCGCCCACATATCGGCAAAGTTATTGGTGGCCGAAAAACCTTTACTGGGCAGCAAAGGAAAACACGAAACATTAGGAGGCCAATACGACACGCTGGCATTGCCCAGTTTCAACAGCGTATCGAGCGCAAAACGTTCGCCCACGTTAAAAGGCACACTGCTTACAATAAACTTCCAGGTAGCGGTTGAATTTGTCAATGCTGTTTTCAGCCAGTCCATTTGGGCAGTTCCCAAAATATGCGAATTCGGGTCGGGTTCATAATCCCAGGTGCTGGTGTTGCCCACAGTATCCACCGATAAAACCTTCGGGCCTCTTTTGCTCCTGGTGTCCAGCACAAAAAACTCGGCATTGCCCGACCTGAAACTGTGGTAAATGCCCTGCGAGGTATCGGGCAAACTATAGCCGGGGAACCATTGGGTGTAACCCAATATACTATTGCTGCGCGCCGAGGCTGGCTGGGTGTATGCATGTGGCGAGCCGTAAATATCAATGGTAAGGTTAATAACATAACCCAGCACCTCCTGCTCGCCGGTATTCTTGTTCATATAATCGTGGTCATCATATACATAATCCAGCGGCAAAGACTTCAATAAAGCAGCCGAGTTAGTACTGCCATACCTTTGCTGATATATATTTTGCACCTTGCTGTAATTGGTAGCCCAGCTGGTTGGCGGGTTGCTTAAATAAATATCCGTACAACCGTTTACATCAGGGTAGCCCCAGTTGCCCATTTGTATAAAAGCGCGTGCATTTTCATTGCGTGCAGCAACAAAAATATTCGAGTCGATATCGGTAAAATTATTGATACAGGCCCCGGTTAAAAAAACCTGGTGCGGTGTTAAACCAGCCGTATAAAAGGTACGGAACTCCGCCACATCGCCGGTTGGGGTGTTGTTAATTTTTACCCGTACATAATACTTAACGTTCTGTGCCAGCCCGGTTAGCGTAACAATACCGGCATTGGCATTGTTGGCATCGGTATTGCCCCCGGCCGATGTATTGATAACCGAAAAACCAGGGTCGGTGCTTAGCTCAACCCTAAAAGCAGTGGCCGCATCGGTTTCAACAAATACCCTGCACGATGCATCGGTTACACCGCCCACTATAGGGCCATAAAGAACATTTTGAGCCCCTGCTGAAATAGCAAATGCTGCTAATAAAAAAGTAACCAGTGTTTTCATTGCTGAAGTTTATTGCCGTGAAAATGTAAAGAAATTCCGAAAGCTGCTAAACCAACCGGCCTGTTATTGTTGCCCAAATTCCTTAAAAATTAATTATCGCTCTGGGGTATGTTAAAGTGTTTATGTGTTCAGGTGTTAAAGCATCTGGTGAGGCTTATAACTATACTTCCTTCTCACTTTTCACCTCTCACCTTTTCACATTTCACTTTTATCCTTTCACCTTACACTAACAGGCTCTCGGTTTTAAACTCGCTGTTGAAATGGAATTCAATACCAGGGTTATTTTCCCGCTCCATTTTCAAAAACCATTCTGATGGGGCGAGGTAAACCAAATGCCCGTCCTTATCGTACACCACATTGCTGTGCTTAAACCGTATAAAGTCTTCCAGTTTCTTTTGGTCGTCGGAGCGTAACCAGCAGGCCTTGGTCATGTTAATGGGTTCAAACCGACAGCTTGCTCCGTATTCGTGCAGCAGGCGGTATTGAATTACCTCAAACTGAAGTTCGCCCACAGCGCCCACAAAGCGCCGGTTGCCGGGTTGCTGGGTAAACAACTGAGCTACCCCCTCATCAGTTAGCTGGGTAATGCCTTTTTCCAATTGTTTCGATTTCATCGGGTCGGTATTAACCAACTCCTTGAAAATTTCGGGCGAGAATGAAGGAATGCCCCTTATCTGAAAATCTTCTCCTTCGGTAAGCACATCGCCAATTTTAAAATTACCGGTATCGTACAGGCCCACCACATCGCCCGGGTAGGCAACATCCACTATATTCTTTTCCTGCGCCATAAAGGTAACCGGTGTGCTGAACCTGAAATTCTTTTGCAATCGTACATGGTGGTAATAGGTATGCCTCTCAAATTTGCCGCTTACAATGCGCATAAAAGCAATCCGGTCGCGGTGTTTGGGGTCCAGGTTGGCATGTATCTTAAAAATAAAACCGGTCATTTTCTGTTCGCCCGCCTCTACAAAGCGGGTATCGGTTTCGCGGCCTTTGGGCGTGGGGGCTATTTCAATAAACGTATCCAACAGTTCCTGCACGCCAAAATTATTTACCGCCGAGCCAAAAAACACGGGGGCTAAATTTCCTTTCAGGTATTCTTCTACACTAAAATTGTCGTAAACTATCTCTACTGTTTCGGCATCCTCGCGCAATTGGGCAGCATCCTTCTCCCCTACCTGCTTATCCAGTTCCTTATCATTTAAATCGGTAATCTGCATTACCTCATCGGCTATTTTGGTGGTGCTGGGCTTAAACAGGTTCAGGTATTTTTTGTGCAGGTTATAAACGCCTTTAAACAAGGTACCCCGGTTTATAGGCCACGAAAGCGGCCTTACCCTTATTTTCAGCTCTTTTTCAATTTCATCCAGCAAATCAAAAGGGTCGCGGCCTTCGCGGTCAAGCTTATTAATAAACACAATAACGGGTGTTTTGCGCATGGCACACACCTCCATCAGCCTGCGGGTTTGGGCTTCCACACCCTTTACCGAATCCACCACCATAATTACCGAATCTACAGCCGTAAGTGTGCGGTAGGTATCTTCGGCAAAATCTTTGTGGCCGGGTGTATCTAATATGTTTATCAGCTTATCACGGTATTCAAAACTCATTACCGAGGTGGCTACCGATATACCCCTTTGCTTCTCTATTTCCATAAAGTCGCTGGTGGCGCTCTTTTTAATTTTGTTGCTTTTTACCGCGCCTGCTGTTTGTATGGCCCCGCCAAAAAGCAATAGCTTTTCGGTAAGGGTGGTTTTACCGGCATCGGGGTGGCTAATTATGCCAAATGTTTTGCGCTTGTTAAGCTCTTCTGTAAATCCCATGCTATTTAAAATAAAGGCGCGAAAATAGCTTTTTTAAGCCAGCGCAGGTTAGTTGTGGCTCTTACCGGTTTGCCCGGCATTTATGCCGCTTCTATTTTACCCATTTTAGACGTCTAAAACTGTCTAAATCGTCTATTTATTTCACATAAAATAATGATTATCAGTAAGTTATCTACTTTAGACAGTTAAATAGATACCTCCCTGTAAATCAATTGATTACGTAAACAAAAATTTAAAAACTGAGGCTTTGCCAAACCGCCGGTAAAATACCTATCCATAACACCAAATATACCTCCCCCACTGCCCCTTATGCAACAAAAAACCCAACTATAATTTCACATTTATGTGAATTTATAAGCAGGCTAAAACTTGCATAAGGGCCATACGCTTGTTTATATTTCGTGGGCACGAAGCTATTGGCGCCGTGTTCTTTGCTGTTTATAACCAGCCTTTACCCCAAAGCCGGGGCTTTGCAATAAGATGGCTTACAAAATAACCGGTGCCAGCCAAGTGCTTGATAATGAAAGGGTTAACTACTTATAACTAAAACAGTTAAGCTACTGTTTATCAAATAGTTACGAGTCCAACAATGGATAACCAGGCCATTGCCCGCGAAATTGTCGGTAAGCTTAATATAGGCGCCAATATTTTAGATACCAAGCAACTTAGCCACGACAGCCACGCGCTAGGAGTAATTGAGCGGGCCGATGGGTTTTCGTAGGTATTGCCCGAGGACAAATACTTTATTATTGACAGCCTGCAACAGGCCGATTATATAGTGGCTATTTATATAGTGGCTATGACAGGCGATGGCGTAAACGATGCCCCCGCCCTTAAAAAAGCCGATGCCGGTATTGCCGTTAGCGGCGCTACCGATGCCGCACGCGCCGCCGCCGACCTGGTATTGCTCACCCCTGGCCTTTCGGTTATTGTAAATGCCCTTACCGAGGCACGCAAGATTTTTGCCCGCATGAAAAGTTATGCCACCTTCCGCATAGCCGAAACCATCCGCATTATCCTGTTTATGAGCGTCTCTATCCTGGTTTTCAATTTCTACCCGGTTACGGAGGTAATGATTATCATCCTGGCCCTGCTTAACAATATTCCTATTATGATGATAGCCTACGACCATGTGCAAACCAGCGCCAAACCCGTGCGCTGGAATATGAAGGAAACCCTTAGCGTGGCATCAGTGCTGGGGCTTACCGGGGTTTTCGCCTCGTTTACCTTATTCTTCCTGCTTAAAAAATGGGGATTTAACGAAAACCTTATTCAAACCATTATTTTCCTTAAGCTGGCAGTGGCCGGGCATTCCACTATATACGTAACCCGCACCGGCGAACGCCACTTTTGGCGCAGGCCGTTCCCTTCCATGCGCCTGCTGGTACCGGCGCTTGGCACCCAGATTGTTGGCACCTTTATAGCCGCTTATGGCTGGTTTATGCAGCCCATAGGCTGGAAGTATGCAGGCCTTATATGGCTTTAGGCCATGCTGTGGTTCGTATTTAACGATTATGTAAAAGTAGCTACCTATAAAATCATTAATAAAACCCGGTAAACCAGGGCCGGTAAATAGCCCTAAAAAAAGCCCCTAAAGATTTGAAAACTACCGAAACAAGTCTAACTTTGTAAAATAATTTGGATTCTAAATAATTGATTTTCAATAGGTTTCGATTTTTATTTTACGCTTGATGTAACATTTTGAAAATAGCGCTTGACATGCGCTTGCAGCAATATTACATTGATAGTGTTCGCAGGAACGAAAAACCAAAAACTTGAAATTATGAACAAGCTAAACAAAATCTTCTCAGCAGCACTGGTAGCCCTTACGTTCAACGCCTTCGCCGGCGATTGTCCTTCTCTTTCGGGCCAGTACACGATAGGCCAGGTTGAAGGCGACGATTTTTCAACTGTAAACGATGCGGTAAATGCACTGAAGTGTGGCGGCGTGGTTGGGCCGGTAACTTTCTTAATTGAAAACGGCACTTACAACGAGCGCGTTGTAATCTCTACAATACCCGGTGCTTCGGCTTACAATACCGTAACCTTCACCGCTAAATCGGGCAATAACAGCGATGCCGTAATAAGCTACGCTACTTCCGATGCCACTATGATACTGAACGGTGTATCGTATGTAAACTTCGAAAACATTACCATTGACCATAAAGCCGCTACCTACGGCAACTGTATGCGTGTTGACGGCAAAAGCAACAACCTGCATTTTAAAAGCGTAGTATTTGATGGTGTTGAAGTAGCCCGCACAGGCAACAATAGCGCTACCGTTTACTTTGCCTCAAATGCCCCTAAATCGAATATAGGTTTTGAAGATTGCGAAATAAACAACGGCAGCACCGGCCTTGTAAAAGGCGGCATGAGCAGCGATACCCGCGATACCAAAACCACCATTACCGGCACCCTGTTCTTCAACCAATACGAAGCTGGTATGGCACTTAGCAATGAAGATGCCCCGGTAATTAGCAACAACGTAGTTAGCTCGCTTACAACTTACAATGGTTTCAAAGCCATCAATATCGATAACGCTTCTAACAGCATTGTAATCAGCAACAACATTGTAAACGCCACTAACGGTTCAATAGGCCTTGCCCTTAACAACTGCGATGCCCCGGCCACCAGCCTTGGTCAAATCAATAACAACTCGATAGCAGTTGGCGGTAAAGGCGAAGTTTACGGTATCTATATCACCGGCGCTACCGATAACCAGGTTTTAAACTTCAACCGTATCAAGTTAAACATCAGCAACCCACCGGCTGCTAACCAGGCTTACTACAAAAACATCGGCTCTGGCAACAATGTTAACATGATGAACAATATCTGCTACGACCTTACTACCGGTGGTTACACTATCATCGGCAACCAATACAAAGATTTCTTCAATCAACTGCCTGCCCAAAGCAACCCTTCACTGTCGGTTTCTGCCAACGGCATCATGATTGAAAAAGTTTCTCCGATAAAGTAACATAATTAGCTTGTTCGTTACTTTTAATAACAGCCCGGTTGGTTCCCGGGCTGTTTTCTTTTTTAGGCTATAT
>DASZPC010000519.1:0-4561 GCA_035550455.1 Chitinophagales bacterium
TAAAGCAAGTATCGATAATACAGGTGGCCTGTTGATTGGCAATATGCAGACAAACATGGTAGGAGCCGGTATCGGCATAGGTATGTAAAGGGTTATTTGTGCCCGAGGTATCGCCATCGCCAAAGTTCCATTGGATATATGCTACGCTATCCAAACTTCCATAACCAATAAAGCTAAATTGATAGGTATGTGCCGAAAGTGGTTGATAGCTGTAATTGATTTGACACTGGGCGCCAGCGGTTAAAAATACCGACAAAAAAAGCAGCAGGGAAAGGATGTTTTTCATAGAGGCGTGCAAGTTATGAAAAGCTTACAGGTTTGTGCGTTAAGCTATTTTTAAGCCTGACCCAAGGCTATAAAGCAAGGTGGTTTACCGAACCTTGTTTTCCAAAATCCTTTTAAATTACCGCTTTCAAACCAAGGTAACTGAATGGCAGCCTACAGTACAAGAATAAACCGCAATGCAGAATCGTACCAACGCAATTACCAATTGATGCTGGAGAAAGTTGCGGAGTTAGAAGCAAAGCATAAAGAAGCCCTTTTTCAGGGCGAGGAAAAATATATAGCGAGGGTAAAAAAATCGGGGCGGTTACTGGCGCGCGAGCGGATAGAGTTAATACTTGACCCCGATTCGCCATTTATGGAACTGCTGCCTTTTGCCGGCTGGGGCATGGATGGCTTTGGCACCGGTGGCACTATTGTGGCAGGCATTGGTTTTGTAAGCGGGCGCATGTGCATGGTAAACTCGAACGTAGGCACCATAAAAGGCGGGGCTGTTGATTATGCCACGCTGCAAAAAGGTTTGCGCTTTGGCGAGATAGCTATTGAAAACGGGTTGCCTATTATTAATATGGTGGAATCGGCGGGGGCCAATTTACCCGACCAGGCCAAGATTTTTAATTACGGTGGGGCGAACTTTCGCGAAATAACAAGGCGTTCAAAGGCCGGGGTACCAACCATTTCTATTGTGTTTGGAAGTAGTACTGCCGGTGGGGCTTATATACCGGGCATGTCGGATTATATTATTATGGTGAAGAACGAGGCGAAGGTGTTTTTGGCCGGGCCGCCTTTGGTGAAAATGGCTACTAATGAAGTTACCGATGAGGAATCGCTGGGGGGCGCTAAAATGCACAGCACCATTTCGGGTGTTTCGGATTATATGGCCGAGGATGAAATGGATGCCATAAGGCTGGCACGGGAAATTATGGGCAACATTAAAGAGCCCCATGCTGGATTTGCCAAAGATGTAAGCGAACCGTTGTATGATAAAGAAGAAATACTGGGTATAGTTTCGGCAGATGTGCGCATCCCTTTTGACCAGCGGGAGTTGATTGCCAGGTTTGTGGACGGGTCGGAATTTTCGGAATTTAAACCGCTTTACGGCAGTACCCTGATAACCGGTTATGCCCATATAAACGGCTACCGCATTGGTATACTGGCTAATAATGGCGTACTATTTTCGGAGGCAGCCAATAAGGGCGCGCAGTTTATACAATTATGCAACCAGAATAATACGCCACTTTTGTTTTTGCAGAATATTACCGGCTTTATGGTGGGTAAAAAGTACGAGGAAGAAGGCATTATTAAACATGGGGCAAAACTGATTAACGCTGTTAGCAATAGTACAGTGCCTGCAATAACCATTATAACCGGCGCCAGCTATGGGGCAGGTAACTATGCCATGTGCGGCAGGGCCTATAAGCCGAGGTTTTTATTTACTTATCCCAACTCGCGCATAGCGGTAATGGGGCCGGACCAACTAGCGGGTGTAATGCAGATTATTGGCCGTGCTGCGGCTGAAAAATCGGGTATACCGTACGACGAGGAGCAGGGAAAGCAAATGGCCCAATATATGGTGAAGGAGGCAGAAAAGCAGAGTAATGCCTGGTATGCATCGGGGCAGCTATGGGATGATGGGGTGATTGACCCGCGCGAAACCAGAAATTATTTGAAACTGTGTATGGAAGTAATACATAACAACCCGGTGGAGGGAGCGAAGGGGTTTGGGGTTTTCAGGATGTAGAGGATTACAGACAAAAAGACGACAGACGTTAGACAAAAAGCAAAAAGCAAAAAGCAGAGGGAATGCTGTAAAAGATATGAGTAGTTAGTACAGTTAAATAATTACAGGCGACAAGCAATAAGATGATGAGAACGATTAAAAAAATACTGATTGCCAACCGGGGCGAAATAGCAATACGGGTAATGCGCACTGCTAATAGTATGGGCATAGGCACAGTAGCAGTATATTCAGATGCTGACAGGAACTCCCTTTTTGTACGAAAGGCAGACGAGGCCATTGGTATAGGCGGTTCGCACCCGGCAGAAAGCTACCTGAACCAGGATAAAATTATTGCCGCTGCAAAGCAGGCCGGTGCTGATGCCATACATCCGGGTTATGGTTTTTTATCGGAAAATGCTTCGTTCTCTAAACGGTGCAAAGATGAGGGGCTCATCTTTATTGGGCCATCGGCGGAAGCAATAACTGCAATGGGGTCGAAAATTGGCGCCAAAGAAATAATGAAAAAGGCCGGTGTGCCGGTAGTGCCGGGATATAACGGAGAAGACCAAAGCGCTGAGCGTTTTAAAAAGGAAGCAGAAATAATAGGCTACCCTGTATTGCTGAAGGCTTCGGCGGGCGGAGGTGGCAAAGGGATGAGGATAGTAAATAATGCAGGCGAACTGGAAGGGGCTGTTGAAAGTGCCGGGCGCGAAGCGCAGAAAAGCTTTGGCGATGGCAGCCTGTTGATGGAAAAATATTTTCCATCGGCCAAGCATATTGAGTTCCAGATTTTTGGCGATGAGCATGGTAATTACACCCACCTGTTTGAACGGGAGTGCTCGTTGCAGCGGAGGTATCAAAAGGTAATTGAAGAAAGCCCCTCGCCATCGTTGATAAGGGATTTGCGAAAGCTAATGGGACAAGCGGCTGTGGCTGCAGCCCGCTCCATTAGGTACACTAATGCCGGAACGGTGGAGTTTATTTTGGCGCCGGGCAACAACTTTTATTTTTTAGAAGTAAACACACGCTTGCAGGTTGAACACCCGGTTACCGAAGAAACCACGGGGCTGGATTTGGTGCGTATGCAAATTGAAGTAGCACAGGGTTTGCCCCTTAAAGTTAGCAGCGAAAGTGTAACGCAGCAAGGGCACTCTATTCAGTGCAGGGTTTGTGCGGAAGACCCGGAGAATAACTTCTTTCCTGCAACGGGTGAAATATTGTTTTGGTACGAGCCTTGTTTGGAAGGGATGCGTTATGATAGCGGAGTTACCACCGGCAGTAAGGTAGATGTGTTTTACGATTCGCTGATTGCCAAGGTGATTTCTAAGGGTAAAGACAGGACAGAAGCCATACAAAGAATGGTGCATGCCCTTGATAAGATGTGCATACTAGGTATTACCAGCAATAAAGATTTTCTGGAAGAACTGCTTACTCACCCAGCTTTTATAGATGGCAGCTTTGATACCAAACTTATTGAGCGCGAATTTACAGGGCATAAGAAACAGGTGAGCGATGCTGCCAGGTTTGAAAGTGCTATAGCGGCGATGTTGTATCAATGGAACAGGAGCAAGGGACAGGCAACCTATCCTGACTCGCTGAACGGATGGAGGAATATTTTTTACCAGCCGCAATATGTGGCGTTTGAATACGGCGGGAAGGTTGAGAGGGTGGATTATCGTTATTTGGGAAACAGCATGTTTGATGTTTATACTGGTGAAACCAAAACAGGGGTTAGCCTGCTTGATGCAAAAGGTAACCTGCTGAGTTGCACAATAGGCAACCACCGGAAAACATTTGCTGTTGCAGGCACAAAAGGCGATATTTTTGTGCAGCACCCGGCAGCAGGTGTTTTGAGCTTTAAAGAAATACCCCGGTTTACAGAGCCGGGCAGCGCCAATATGAAGGGGGGATATGTAGCCCCTATGCCCGGTGAAATAGTTAAGGTTTTAGTAAAACCCGGGGAGGTGGTAAAATCGGGGAAAGGATTGCTGGTAATGAGTTCGATGAAAATGGAAACCACTATTGAGGCACACAGCGACGGCGAGGTGGAGGAAATTTTTGTTGCCGAGAAAGCTTTTGTGGAGGCAGATACAGTACTGCTGAAAATGAAACAGCAGGCTTAAGAAGTAACGGTAAGCACGTTGCCATTTTGGGTAACGGTTAGTTTTTGCAGTGGTGCGGGTGGCGGGCCACTTACCACGCTTCCGTTAATATCAAAGGCGCCGCCGTGGCAGGGGCAAATGAACCTTTGCGAGGTGCTGTAATACCCAACATTGCAGCCCTGGTGGGTACAAATAAGTGAGAGGGCCGAGTAGCCGGTGCTAGTGCGCATTACAATAGCATCGTTACTAAGGATGTAACCGCCAACATTATTAAGGGCTGCACTGGAGGAAGCGGTGAGGTCGACTGTGAAATTGAAAGAGCGGGAATAATCGTTGGTTTTTGAGCACCCGTCAATAAATAACAGAGCCGATGTTACGCCACAAGCGGCGCAGGTTTTTAATATGAAATCTTTTCTGTCCATAAACTGCTTTTTTTATCATGGTTAGCAAAATGAAT
>DASZPC010000520.1:0-1861 GCA_035550455.1 Chitinophagales bacterium
TGAATTGTTCTTCTGGCTTTCGTTGGCAAGGCCCGCCTTCATTAAAAAATAAGGGGTAAACTTATCATTGTCAGAAAAATCGGCAGCTTTTTGGTAGTACTTTATGGCATCGGCCATGTTGCCTTTTTCGGCATAAGCATCGCCAATAAGGCCAAGGCGTTGTGCCCCTATTACGGCATCGCTGGTGCTGAATTTATCCAGGTATTTAATGGCTTCATCATAGCGTTTTAAATTAAGGCAGCAAATACCGGCATAGTAATTTGCCAAATGGCCAGTACTTGTCCAGCTATATTTGTCAGCCACATCGGCAAACCCTTTAAAATTCGTATTGCCATTAAGTGCCACCGCAAAAGAATCTTTTGCAAAGGCAAACTGGGCCATATAAATATCATTTTGGGCTTTGAGGTTTTGTTCGGGCAGGTATTTCATAAATACATAAACCAGCACCACCACCACTAAAGCCAAAACACCACTACCTATTAAAAAGCCCCTTTGGTTTTCTTCCAGCAGCAGTTCAATGTTGCTTAGCTTATCCATTAATCCCGGGCCCGATGAGGATTCTTCAACTGTATTATCGTCTTGTAATTCTTCTGGTTCTTCTGCCATTTTAATTGGGTTTTCGGTAAAATCAGGGTGCGAATATAATTACTTTGTCTATTCCGTCAAGAAGGGGTAGGCGGCGGCGGTATAAATATGGTTATAAAGTTCGCTGTCATCGGGGTAAGGCGAGTTTTCAGCAAAGGCCACGCAATCCTCAATTTCCTTGTAAATTTTGGCATTTATAGCCTCTATATCCCCCTGAGTAGCGTATTTTTTCTTTAAAATGACTGCCAGGGTAGTTTCAATAGGGTCCAGCTTCTTATAAGCTTCTACTTCCTCTTTTGTACGGTATTTGGCAGGGTCGCTCATACTATGCCCTTTATAGCGGTAGGTACACATTTCCAAAAAGGTAGGGCCACCACCGCTGCGCGCCCTTTCAGCCGCCTTGGTAACTGCATTAAAAACAGCCTCGCATTGCATCCCATCTACCGATTCAGACGGCATATCATAGGCTTCGCCTAATGTTGAAATCTTGGTAACGTTCGATGACCTGCCCACTGAGGTACCCATAGCATAGCCATTGTTTTCGCAGGCAAAAATTACCGGCAGTTTCCACATCATAGCCATGTTAAAGGTTTCGTGCAAGGCCCCCTGCCGTGCTGCACCATCGCCAAAAAAGCAAATAGTAACATTGTCGCTTTCCCTGTATTTATCTGCAAAGGCTATACCGGCCCCTAAAGGTATTTGTGCGCCCACTATGCCATGCCCACCAAAAAAATTATGCTTTTTTGAAAAGAAGTGCATCGAACCACCTTTTCCTTTGGTACAACCGGTGGCTTTACCGTACAATTCGGCCATAGCTTCGTTGCAGGTAATCCCTTTGGCTATAGCCATGCCGTGGTCGCGGTAGGCGGTAATAACACGGTCGTCTTCGCGCAGGGCGCTTAAAGCTCCAACCCCAACTGCTTCTTCGCCAATATACAGGTGGCAAAAGCCCCTTATTTTTTGTTGGCCGTACAACATACCGGCCCGTTCTTCAAACCGGCGGATGCGCAGCATCATTTCGTACCAATATAAATAGGTGTCTTTGGTTATTTTCGCCACGGGGATATTTAGTTTTAAAAGGTAGCCAAAAATAGTGTTTCTAAGTAAAATTGCGCTTTATAATTTCAAAAACCATCAAAACCTGTCATTGGGTTTTAACCGGAAGCTAAATTGCATAATAGGCAATAACGGTGTGGGCAAAACCAACCTGCTGGATGCCATTTACTATCTGTGCCTTACCAAAAGTTATTTTATTACCACCGACCAGCAGAATATC
>DASZPC010000521.1:0-3210 GCA_035550455.1 Chitinophagales bacterium
AGGTTTATTCTGTCCGTGATCGGATTACCCATAATCGTGGCGGTAAATGTGCCTGTGCCTGCCATACTATTTTTGGAAGCCTTGCTTATTGCAGGCTTCTGCAACGATGCGCTTCCCGCATACAATTCATACCCGTATGCGTAGGTGTATGCGTTCAGAAACAGTTTGTCGCTTGTCCCGATCATAGTATTAAAAGTGATACCGGTGAACGCGGCATCTGTAACCTGCTGCGTGCCGGCTGCCGTTCCGTCTGTTACCCATAACTGGTTATAATAGCTGGCATCCGACATCCGGAAATAGAGCGCACCACTGCCAACTGTTAACTGCGACGGGTAACTGGAGTAAGTGCCCGCCACCATGTCTTTTACCACCGTAGTGCCTGCATTGGTGCCGTCTGTTTTAAAGAGCTCTGTGCCATAAGCACTATCTGAAGCAGTACAGAAAACTTTGTTGTTGAAAACCGTCAGGTAATCGGGATAGCTTAATGGCTTGCCGAAAATTTTATCTTTTACTGTTTTTGTGGTGGCAGCGGTGCCTGATGAACAAAACAAAGTGGCTCCAAAGGTTGCATCGTTCCCCGTAAAGAAGAGTTTGTTATTGGCTACAACCAGGGGTGACTGCTGAACGGAAGTATTAAATAATTTCTTGGTGCCTGCAGCCGTGCCATTGGTTAAATAAATATAAGCTGTGTTTGAGGCATCCCGCGCAGTAAAATAAACCTTGTTGTTATACACGGCAAAATAAGAAATAGATGAACCTTGTGCACCGGGCACTATGTCTTTTAGCAATGCCGCACTTCCCGGTGCATTGGTCGCTTTCCAAAGTTCGCTGCCATGCACCGCATCATAACCGGAAAAACATATAGTATTCCCGGTAGCAGCCCCATCATAAATACTTTGGAACGGTATTACCTGTACCAGCTTTGAGCCTGCGGCGGTTCCGTCTGAAACCCAGAGTTGGGTGTTATTGTGATCGTAATCATCGTAAAACACAAAAAAATAATCCTGCGCAGCAATAATTTTTGCAACACCCAGCGCACCGCTGCCTGCATTAAACAGCGCCTTGGTTCCGGAGGCAGTGCCGTCACTTTTATATACCGAGACTACGCCGTTACCGAAAGCGGAAAAATAGATATGATTTTTAAAGACCGTAAAATCAGCAGCACCGGGGGAATTGCCGTTGTTCAGGTCAAGCATCTTTGTGCCGGCTGCTGTGCCATCGCTTAAATAAAGCGCAGCAGGATGTTGCGGGTTAGACGCAGAAAAAAACAGCTTGTTATTCAAAACGCCCGTATTTATTCTGAGCTCGGGATTTGAACTGCCGGTGGTTGTAGTATTGATGTTTTTTAATAATATTGTTCCTGCAGTCGTACCGTCTGTCTTCCATAATTCCACTCCTTTTTTACCATCCGTAGCACTGAATAATGATTCTCCATTTTTAAAATAAGTAAATGCTTGCGGTAAACTGCTGAGATAACCGGGAAAAATGTCTTTTATCATTTTTGTTCCCACAGCGGTACCGTCACTCTTCCAGGGTTCGTTGCCATTGGTAGGAGTAAAAACAGTAAATAACAGCTTATCATTTGCCGCAGCTAAATTAAATACGTCGTATGGTGTGAGCGTGCCCAGATCTTTTACCAGCTTTGTGCCGCCTTCGGTGCCGTCTGTTATATATAACTGTTGGTTACTCGCGGCGGTAATGGTAAAATACAGGTTACTGCCTACCGCAGTTAAGTTAGCGGGCTCGGGACTGGCGGCACCTGCAGCAATATCTTTAACCAGTTTAATACCCGCAGCAGCATTGTCCGCATTATATTTATACAGCTCGTCACCGGTTGAAGACGTATACCCTTTGAAATACAGCACTTTGCCAATACTCGCAAATGGCAGCGCATCTGCATTATAGCTTACATTATAAATAGGAATTAGTACACCGTACGTATTCACCACTTGCCTGGTACCGGCGTCCGTGCCGTCGGAAACCCATAGTTTGCGGCCGTATCCGTCATCTGCAGTAAAATACAATTTACCACCAAGGGCTGTTAAATGTGTGGGCAGGCTGCCTTCTGTTCCGGGAAAGATATCTTTCACCAATACAGTGCCGCCCGCAGTACCATCGCTTTTCCATAATTCGGAGCCGTTATAATTGTCCTCGCCGGTGGTAAAAAACAGCGTGCCGCCCGCGTAGGTAAGTTGCCCCAGGAAGTCTCTTTGCCCCCCATAAACTTGCCGGAAATCAAGCACAAGGGATGTGCCCGCTTCAGTGCCATCTGTTTTCCACAAGCGGCTCACTTTGGTAAGAAAGTAGAGGTTGTTACCAGCTGCAGTTAAGCAGGTGGTTGCATCACCATCATAGGTAATGCCTGGAACAGGAACGGTGCCTGCAGCCGTACCGTCAGTTTCATATACTATCCGGTTAGCAGTGAAGAATAATTTGCTGCCAACTATTGTAAGCTCTTGAATATCAGTTCCGGCGCTTCCGGCATTGATATCTTTAAGCATATAGGTGCCCGCAGGTGTATTGTCACTGCGCCAGAGTTCTGTACCATGAATACCGTCATCGGCTGTAAAATACGCAACCCCTTTAAATACTGTAAAAGGCCCGTCGTACTGTAAGTTGGGAAAATAGTCCGGCGTAAAACTAATGTATAACTTGTTTACCCGGTTGTAGGGATAGGAATCCTTCACCGTGTCGATGTCTTTTACCAGCGAAAAATTCTGTGCCTTTAAATTGTTGAAAATAACGCTTAGCAAAAACAGGCCAAGCATGCGTAGCAGGTTTGTTTTCATATTTATGGTTTTAGTTTGGTTCAGTTCTTTAAATCATTTCAATATGGCAAGGCATTAGCAATAAACTGCAACAAGCCAAATTGTTACAAAAAGCTATCCCTTCACATACAATCCACTGAAATCTTTATATTTTAAACAGCAGGGCAGGGAATGAAATGTCTGATTTATTTTGGTTTAGCAGGTACCGGATTAACACGTGGTTAAAGATAAAAATATATTCAGCATTTCCAAAAAATCACTAAATAAATTTGCGGATATGAACAGCAACTGCAGTTTCAAACCGGCAGTTGCTGAACTTTTTCTGTCTGCACGTCTTTCATTACAAGGCATGGTTATGGATTATGACCGGAAGTATTGCAATCTTGAACCACTTGCTGCTTATTTCTTCAACCGTATTCATTTGTCCGCACAGCACACTATT
>DASZPC010000522.1:0-2370 GCA_035550455.1 Chitinophagales bacterium
TGGGCACGCGTTTTAAAAGGGCAGAGGATATAGCCCAGGTGCCGGGTGCGCGGCGGGTGTTATTGAAGGGGGCTATTATGATAAACGGAATTTTTACCGGTATGTGGCTTACCGATGCGCACAATGGTTTCAGGGCGATGAACCGCACGGCATTAGCCAAAATTAAAATGCGCGAGAACCGCATGGCCCATGCCACAGAAATATTGGGGATAATACGCGAGCAGCACCTGCGTTACGAGGAAGTGCCGGTGAAGATTGTTTATACGGAGTATTCGAAGATGAAAGGGCAAAGCTCGATGAACTCGATAAATATTTTGATTGACCTGATAATGAAAAAAATTATTTGATATGCTGAATATTAAACTGATACTGTTACTGCCACTGCTGGCACTGATTATAGCGTTTTTGCCCCGGTTGCGCAACCGCACCTTTTACCGGCTGGCCATGATTGGCATATCGGTTACGGGCGTGCTTTTTGTTTTATTTCCGCAAATAACTGATAGGTTTGCGCATTTGGTAGGGGTAGGCCGCGGGGCCGATTTGGTAACGTACCTGTTTATTGTGTTTTTCTTTTTAGCAGGTATAGTGCTGTATTCAAAAATAAGAAAGCTGGAAGCGGAATACTCGGAACTGGTGAGAAAAATATCAATTCAAAAAGCTGAAAAACTAAACTAAGAGGAATGAACCAACGCATACAGCCCTGGCTAATCGGGGCTTTGATTTTTGTGGCTATACTGGGAACCTACTGGAACCATTTTCATAATGCGTTTCACTTTGACGATTCGCATACCATTGAAGACAATGCCTATATACGCGACCTGCGGAATATACCCCTGTTTTTTAAAGATTGTACCACTACCAGTTCCATGCCATCGCACCAGGGTTACCGCCCGCTGGTTACCACCACCATTGCCATTGATTATGCTTTGAGTTTGAAGGCCACCGGCGGCAAAGATGGTTACGATACGTTTTGGTACCACCTATCTAACTTTAGCTGGTTTTTGATTATTGTTTTCCTGCTATACTTTGCCCAGAAAGCGGTTTACGATTGGGCATTTAAAGATGACCGCAATAAATATTTTGCCCTGCTGGGCTGCGCCTGGTATGGCCTGCACACGGCTAATGCCGAAACCATTAACTACATTATTTCACGGTCAGATATTTTAAGCACGCTTTCCATTATAGGCTCGTTTACCTGGTATGTGGCAGCGCCTAAGCAGCGTAAATATTTTCTGTACCTGATACCGGTTTCGATTGGCTGCTTTGCCAAGGAAACCAGTATTATGTTTGCCCCGGCACTGGTTGCTTACGACTATATAGTGGAGAAGCAAAAGAAGCTAAGCGATATTTTTAGCGTACAGGGCATAAGCAATTTTTTAAAGAGTATTGTTTCGGGCCTGCCGGCACTGGCAGCTTGTATATTTTTTAGCGGTATAGCTTTTGTAATGACCCGCAAGCACGAGCCCGGTGGTACCTCGCCACTGCTTTATGCCTTAACACAGCCGTATATTATACTGCATTACGTGGTGGAGTTTTTCTTTCCGGTAGGATTAACGGCCGATACCGATTTGCCCCTGATAAGGGGCCTGAGCGACGACCGGATTTATATTGGCCTTGCCTTTTTAACCGGCCTGATTGTGCTGGCGTTTAAAACTTCGGAAACCAAAGAATGGAGGCCATTTTCGTTCGGTATTATCTGGTTTTTGCTGATGTTGCTGCCTACTTCATCTTTTATACCGCTGGCCGAAGTAACAAACGACCACCGTGTGTTTTTGCCTTACATTGGCCTTATATTTTCGATGGTGTGCCTGGTGGCGAACCTGTATTACTTTACTTTAAAAGATAAGCAGTTAATACGCACCGGCATGATTGCTTTGCTGTTGGTTGCCTTTGGCGGTTATGCTTATGGCACCCATGTACGTAACGAGGTATGGCATACTGAAGAAAGCCTTTGGAAAGATGTAACTGAAAAAAGCCCCGATAACGGGCGCGGCTGGATGAATTATGGCTTAACACAGATGTCGCTCGATAGCCTTGATAAGGCAAAATATGCATACGACCAGGCCCTGCTGAAAACCCCTTATTATTATATACTGCATGTTAACTATGGCATTTTGCAACAGCGGTTGGGGCATGATGATAAGGCGGAGGAACAATTCCGCGAAGCGTTGGCCGATGGGCCGAATTACCTAGAGCCATATTATTATTATGCGCGTTACCTGTATAATAAGTACCAATTACCAGAGGCAGAAATATATTGCGATAAGGCGCTGAGTATTTTTCCGGGGCATATATACTCGCTTTACCTGATGATGGATATTTTGAAACTGGAAGGCAAATGGCAAAAGCTGGCCCAGGTATGCCAACAGG
>DASZPC010000523.1:0-2317 GCA_035550455.1 Chitinophagales bacterium
ACAGCGCTAAAACAATTGTGCCCCCTGATAAAACAGGAGGCAAGCCAGATACGAATACAGAACAACCCACCAATGGAGGAATACAAAAAGGCCAGCCAGCCAAACAGCAGGGTTTAAGCCCCGAAGAATTTGAACTTAAAAAAGACCAGCTTTTGCTGATTGACGCCACGCTGGATTTGAACGAAACGTTGCTACAAGGGGTAAAAGCCAGCCTTGATTCGCTGAATGTGCATTACAAAAATGTGGTTGACGAACGTGACATGCAGGCTACGCTGCACCGTATGGAGCGCGAGCGCGACAGGGCGCTTTTGCGGCCCTACCTGCTGCACATGCAGGACAGCCTGAAAACAGAAATTGACACCCTGCAAAAGCAGAAGGCGCAAATTGAAGCCAGCCTGAACGGCACCCAAATGCAGGCAGTAAAAAGCGATACAACGGTGGCATCGGTAGAGGCATCGGTACCGCCACTTAAAGAGATTACAATTGGGCCGCCGGTTAAAATGCCGGTAACAACAGATACGGTAACGGCCCCGAAACCGGTGATAGTACAAAAATGCCCTTCGCCTGCCGATACTACATTCCACATACAGAAAGATACGGCAGAGAAACTGCCTTTAGCAGCCACCAGACATGATACTACGGTGGTAATAAGGCTGCCCGGCGTGCTTGATTTAACAGGGAATAAAATTGTGCATTGGGAAAGGGCAAAGGCGCTTAACCCAATACCCCAGTTATTTGAGGAGCTAAGCCCGGAAGATTCATTGAAGCAAGTAATTGCCAACCGCGACTCGGCAGCATACGTGGCACAGAAAAAGAATGTGCCCGCCCCGCAGGTATCGAACCCGCAGGTGGCCGACTCGGCCCTGGGCCTGAAAGCCAAGATGTACCTAACGCGCGCGCAAAAAGCTATTGCCGATGCTAATTACCCACTTGCCGAACAATACTTAAAAAGGGCTATTGATGCACGCCAGAAAGATTTTGAAAGCTGGATTACACTGGCTGAACTACATGCCAAACAGGGGATGACCGCCAAGGCTATGAGCGAATACCAGATATGCCGGGATATTGACAGCAGCAGCCCCCGTTTGTACAGCGATATGGGCGACCTGGCCTACAAAATGAAAATGCGGACAGAGGCCGATGATTATTACGAAAAGGCACTGGAGTTGGATAGCAATTATGTGTCGGCTATAATGGGCCAGGCGCTATTGTTAACCGAGCGCAGGCAGTATGCCCGGGCTATAATGGAATACAACCATGTGCTGCGACTTGATATAACCTACCATTCGGCTTATAAATATATGGGCATAGCGCGCTTTTTGTACCATAACTATTTGCAAGCTGTAGATGACTTTAACGCTTACCTGCTTTTTCATGATAAGGATGCCCTTTCTTACTACTACAGGGGGCTATCAAAAATTGAATTAAAGATGGACGAAGAAGGCTGCTATGACCTTGAACAGGCACAGAAATACGGCTATAAGAACGCCGATGCCGCTATTGAGAGAAATTGTGGGGTTGATAAATAAATGCCCGCTTAGTTTTATTACAATTCCATGACAATTAGCGGGTTTGCTTACGCCTTTAAACAGGTATTTTTGCCGGATAATAGCGATGATGTGGCGCAGCATGTTTACCAGGCCCGCTGGGGTTTGGTTTTGTTTTTATGGATGGTAGTTTCAAATGCTTTTGCAGAAGGGGGGATTAATGCCTCGGTTACTGTATTGCGCGCCGATAACCACAAGCCCCTGCCCGATGCCATTGTTACCATAGCCCCGCTTGATTTGCAAAGCCGCCATATTAAAACCGTGAATGGCTTTACCAGTGCAAACGGCACTTATGAGTATAGCTTTGAGCAGCCGGTTATTATTATCATTTCGCATTTAGGCTTTGCCACTATAACCGATACCCTGTTTGAACTTGGCAATAAAACCTACAACATTCAGCTATCGGCAAAAAATATGGAAGATGTGGTGGTAACCGGCCAGTATGGGAATAACGACATCCGAAAATCGGTTTATGAAGTGAAGGTGATTAATAGTGAAATGCTGCGGGCAAAAGGCGCTAACAACCTGCGCGAGGCGCTTGAAAGCGAACTGAATATTGATTTGGGCCAGGACCAGGTTTTTGGCAGCTACCTGGGTATAAACGGCATATCGGGCGAGGGGGTGAAAATTATGGTGGATGGGGCGCCGCTGGTTGGCAGGCTTGATGGAAAGATAGATTTAAGCGAAATAGATATAAACAATATTGAGCGTATTGAAATTGTAGAAGGGCCGCTATCGGTAATGTATGGCACCGATGCTATGGGCGGGGT
>DASZPC010000524.1:0-3156 GCA_035550455.1 Chitinophagales bacterium
GAAACTTCCAGCCCGGGCCTTTGGCTAGAGGCCCGGCTGTCAAGCGCAAAAACACCGCCCACGCCCCCAAACGAAATATCGTTGGCTGCCAGCCCAAGGGTATTGCTACGGTTGCGCATTACCCGGTTCAGCCCGCCCCAATTGCCAAAAGGCACATACCCGGTTTCAGGGTCGTTCATAGGTATGCCGTTCATCAGCACCGTAAAGTCTTCTGATTTATACCCCCGTATCTTAAACCGCGCATTGCTCATTACATACAGGCTGGTATTCAAAAACACATCACGGCTGCTGCCCAAAGCGCCGCTTATGCCCTGCCCGCTTACATCATCCAAATCATCATCCGAAAGCGACACCGGCACTATATCGCCCGCGTCCATCTTTTCCTGTATCTCCTCCTTTTCAACTACTGTTTCAGTTTCTTTTTCCGGTTCGCTCAGGCCTATCGAACCAACAGTGGTTTCAGGGCTGTTTACCACTATTTGTACCGCAAAAGCAGCATGGCCGCTGTCGCTCACCGCAAGGGTGTAAGCGCCATAAGGAACATCCGTAAAGGTAAACTTGCCATCGGTGCCGGTTGTCGTGCTGAATTTGCTGCCGGTCAGGTTTACAAAAGCCCCGCTCAACGGCTGTTGGCTCAATTCATCTTTTATTAATCCTTTAACTGTTGAATTTTGTGCCCAAACAGACACAGTTATCAGGCACATCAGCAGCGTCAGAACCTTTTTCATGCAATCGTATTAGTGTGTAAAGCGGACGCAAATCTAAAATTATAACTGTAAGTAAAAATTTCGCCTGTTGAAAACCGTGTTAAGTAATTATTAAAACCGCTTTCCCCTGCCCCCGCCTGTCTTTGCGGCTACATATAATCTTTAATTGCTCGCTGCTTTTAAAGCAATTTTTATCGTCTATTTTGGCTCTAAAACTATCTATTTTATCTATTTTTACACTGTAAGTATTTGATTTCCAATATCTTATCTACTTTAGATAATAAAATAGATACCTCACTCAAAATCAATGGGTTACAAATAATAAATTTTTCAGGCCAAACTTGTTAAAATCCACGCAAAGCCCTGTTTTATAAACCTTATTCATAGTCCGGTAAATATAATTTCCCGAAACATCCAAAAGCAAGTTTTGCGGGCATTATAATTTCACATTTATGTGAATTTACAAAAGCCCCCTCCCTCCTCGCCTTTTACACCCCCTCTCCTTTCATCTTTTACTTTTCACTTTTCTCCTCTCATCTTTCACTTTCACTTTCACCTCTTACCTTTCTCCTTTCACCTTTGCTAACACTCCCGTTACAATTAGGTTATACTACATCAACGCCAAAATTTTAAATTCGCACAAAATTCAGACCATGAAAAAATTATACTTCGCGCTTTTTGTCCTCATTCTTGCGGCATCAGCAACCCATGCCCAAATACCTGTTATTACTATTGATTCTGCCCGCGCCAACGATGCTAACGGCGTTCCGCTATTAGATAGCACCCGCGTGCAAGTGGCCGGTACCGTTTACGGCCCTAACCAATACCCAACCACCAATGGGGTTTCATTTATCCTGCACAATGGCTCTATGGGTATAAAAGTTTATGCCAAGCACACCTATAACTACACTGTTACCGATGGCGATTCGGTAGTAGTAGTAGGCTACATAACACAGTACAAAGGCGCCGAAGAAATAAGCCCTGATAAAACTGTAGCTACCGATACTATATACAAAGTAGGTACCGGTAATTTACTGGCCCCTGTTGTAGTGGTTAACATCGGCGAAAGCAACGAAGACGAACTGATTCAAATTAACAATGTGGATATGACCAATGCCACCGGCTGGACACCCGCCTCGCACTACTTTACTGCCACTGCCAGCGGCTATTCAATTTATATCGATTCTTTTATGAGCGCCGCCCTCTTCAACATGGCACAGCCACAGGGCATCTATAATATCGTTGGCTTTGGTGCACAGTTTAAATCTTCTGCCCCTTATACCTCGGGCTACCAAATACAGCCGCGCAGCCCCTCCGATTTTCATTTGGTTTCGGGCATCAACAGCATCAGCAACAGCGGTGTTGAAGCTAAAATTTACCCCAACCCAAGCAACGGCAGTTTTATAATGAACATTAGCGATAACACCATCACCGCTGCCGAGGTAAATATTTACGACCTTACAGGCCGCCTTGCGTATTCAGCTAAACAAACGGCAAACAACGGTAAATTGAACGTTACCGCCAATGAACTTACTACCGGCATTTACTTAGTGGAAGTAAAAAGCGGCAACCAGCTTTTCCGCAGCAAAATTACCGTGCAGCAATAAGCACAGCTTTGTAACTACAACTTTTTAAAAACGGGTGGCCCTTCATAGCCGCCCGTTTTGCATATATTTATCGCTGCATTTTTTTAGCTGCGTAATCAAACCCGCTGTAATGAAACACCTGCTGCTTTTTGTATTTATCGCTTGTTCGCTTTTTAGCCGCGCCCAAATTGCACAGGGCAAAATCAAAATATATTTCAACCACCCGGTTAACACCGCCGTTTCTTCCGGCGTAAATGCTTCGTATGTTAGCAATGCGCTCGATGACACCCTCATTAACTACATCAACCGCGCTAAGCACAGTATTGATATCGCCCAGTACGACTATACTTCGCCCTCCAGTATTGCTACGGCCGTTAATAATGCTTACAGCCGTGGCGTTACCATACGTTGGGTGTACGATGGCTCCTCGCCTAATTCAAGCCTTAGCCAGCTTAACGCAAACATCCACACGCTGGCCAGCCCCACCAGCAGCAGCTATGGTATTATGCACCATAAGTATGTCATCTTCGATGCCGCCTCTGCCGATTCTACCGATGCCATTGTCTGGACCGGCTCTGCCGACTGGAGCAACGACCAGGTGAATAAAGACTATAACAATATTATCATCCTCCAAAGCCAGGCGCTTGCACAGGCCTACACCGCCGAGTTTAACCAAATGTGGGGAAGTACCACTGCCACACCCAACCAGGCCAATTCAAAATTCGGCCCCTATAAAACCCATGTTAATACCGGCCCTTTTGTAATTGGCGGTGTTACAGTAGAGCTTTTCTTTAGCCCTACCGATAGTGTAAACAATCACATCCTCAACGCCATTAACAGCGCCAACTCGCAGTTGTTTTTTG
>DASZPC010000525.1:0-1899 GCA_035550455.1 Chitinophagales bacterium
AAAGGTGTATTACGATAGGAATTTTGTATCGACCCCGATGATATCGCTGGGGGCTAAAACGCTGGGCTGCGAACTGGGTGTAATAATAACCGCCAGCCATAACCCACCGGCTTATAACGGCTATAAACTAAAATCGAAACATGGCGGGCCGTTGATACAGAAGTATGTAACAGAAATTGAAAACCTGATTCCCGAAAATTATGAAACGGCAGATTTAACCCCTGCCGATTGGGAGCAAAAAGGCCTGCTGGAGTTTGTGGACCTGGAAACCATGTACTACGAGCATGTAGCCGCTTATTTTGACTTGGAGGCCATTAATGAAAATACAGAAGTGGTGGTTGCCTACGATGCCATGTACGGCGCGGGGCAGGGTGTTTTTCCGCGTATAATGCCACAGGCCGATTTACTGCACTGCGATTATAACCCCTCGTTTTACGGGCAGGCGCCGGAACCTATAGCCAAGAACCTGAAAGAACTTTCGACATACCTGAAGGAGATGAAGCATGTGGATGTGGGCCTGGCTACTGATGGCGATGCCGACCGGATTGGCCTTTTTGACGGTAAGGGCAATTTTATTGATGCGCACCACATTATTTTATTGCTGATACATATACTGCACAAATACAAACAGGAAACCGGTAAGGTGGTGATTGCTTTTTCAGTTTCGGAGAAGGTGAAGAAGCTGTGCGAGATTTATAACCTGCCGGTAGAGGTAACCAAAATTGGCTTTAAGTATATATGCGAAATTATGCAGCAGGAAGATGTGCTGGTGGGCGGCGAAGAGAGCGGCGGCATAGCGGTGAAAGGAAATATACCCGAACGCGATGGTATTTGGGACGGCCTGGTGATAATTGAGCAATTGGTGAGCAGCGGGCAAACTTTGCAGGAACTTATTGCCGAGGTGTACGAACTGGTAGGGAGGTTTTCGTATAACCGCGACGACCTGCACCTGGATGAGGCCAAAAAGCAACAGATTATCGAAAACTGCAAAAACAATATTTATACCAGCTTTGACGACCTGGTCGTAACCAAAGTGGAAGACATGGATGGTTATAAATACCACTTTGCCGATGAGGAGGTAGTAATGATACGCGCCAGTGGCACTGAGCCGGTGTTGCGGGTGTATGTAGAGGCGGCCTCGCCGGAACGTGTACAGATTATACTGGATAAGGTGAAAGCCGTGCTGCTGAAATAAAAATAGAACAGTTAAAGCAAATCAATATTACTCCGATTTGATAACCACGCCTTCGGGGGTAACCATCAGCATTTTTTCTTCTTTATCCAAGTTTACCATATCCAGTTTGTACCATTTTGAGCCGTCTTTTTCGTTGGCCAGCATGGCGCCAATAATCTGGTAACCGGTAAACTGTTTGTTCATCGCCTGAACAATGGTATCGGGTATACTTAGCACATCAATTTCGCGGAGGGTTTCTTTCCAGTTGCCTTTTTTATCAAAGGCGGCAATAACCTGTTTCCCATCGCTGGTAAAAGCGGCATCGTATTCGCTGTCGTTGCCTTTGGTCCAAAAAACTTCGCCCTGCATGGTAAACATAGCCTTAAAAGCTTTTTCGATAGCCGGCGGTACTTTATCACCGCTCAGGGTTTGCGAAAAACCACTTAGCGGTAAAAGCAGTAAAAAGGCAAAAGCTTTGGCAACAGTTTTCATGCAATAATTTGAGCAATGAAAATAGGAATTTAGGTTTAACCTAAATCAGCAGCCTGTTCAACGGCTTCCTGCTCCTTAAAAAACACGCCCTGGAAGATGAGTATAAGGAACACGCCAACGGTAATGGCAGAGTCGGCAATGTTGAAAATGGCATTGAAAAATTCGAAGTACTCGCCGCCCCAAAAGGGTATCCATTTAGGCAGAAAGCCATGATAGAGCGGAAAGCGGAGCAT
>DASZPC010000526.1:0-3542 GCA_035550455.1 Chitinophagales bacterium
TGGCTGTATGTTACAGCCCGTAATAAAGCCATTGATATTTTGCGGCGAAGGCAGGTAAAGCACAAAATTGACAATGAGCTTTCAGCACTGCTGAATTCGGAATACTCGCTTGCTTTTACGCTTAATGAATTGTTCAGCGAAGCCGAGATTAAGGATAGCCAACTGCGTATGATGTTTGCCTGTTGTCATCCTTCGGTATCGGCAGATGCACAGGTAAGTTTTATTTTGAAAACCTTATGCGGGATGAGCGTACATGAGATAGCCGATGCCTTTTTGACCAGCGAAGACACTATTGAAAAACGCCTTTACCGGACAAGGGAAAAATTCAGGGAACAAAAAGCCAAATTGGTTTATCCAGGAGCTGAAGCAATGGCTGAAAGGCTGGGAACGGTTTTAAAGACACTGTACCTGTTGTTTAACGAAGGCTACAACTCCTCTCACCCTAAAAAATTGATACGGGAAGATTTATGCGCCGAAGCTATGCGGCTTGGAATACTGTTAACTGAAAATGGGAAAACCGATGTGCCGCAAACGAATGCCTTAATGGCTTTGATGTGCTTTCATGTTTCGCGGTTTGAACAGCGGGTAGATGAAAGTGATTTTATTGTGTTGCTCAAAGACCAGGACCGGACTAAGTGGAACCAATACCTTATTGCAAAAGGAAATTATTATTTGAACAGGGCTGCCGAGGGGGATATGTTGCACGATTTTCATATTGAGGCAGCCATTGCGGCCTTGCACGCCAATGCGAAAAACTATGAAGCCACCGACTGGAAAACCATTTTGCAAATGTACGATTTACTGTTGCACCGTACCGGTAACCCTGTAGTGGCACTTAACCGGTGTGTGGCGCTTGGGGAAGCCGAAGGTTATGCCGTGGCTATTGATGCACTTAAAAACCTGAAGGGCTTTGAGGGCAATCGCCATTATAATATGGCGCTGGGCGAAATGTATTTTAAATTGCATAACACAGCACAAGCCGTTTCTTATTTTGAAACCGCACTTACACTTACCACTTCTGCCGCCGAAAAAAACCTGATACAGAAAAAACTATCGGAAGCACAGACGGTTTAATCAAGGCAAACGCAGAATAAATTTATCTTATATTGTATTGATAACTAATTCACCCTGATAGCAGAAATGGTACCGTTAAACAATTCGCCGGGTTCCTGGCTGCCAAGTAATTTTATTTTAAAAGTCCATGATTGGCCCGCAGCAATGGTAACTACCGTTTGGTATGTTTCACAAATCATACGGTCGTTGGTAAGGTACCGTTTAGTATAGCTTTGGTTAGTAAGCCAGGTGTTACCGGCCCCGGCATCGCCGGTATAATCAACCGCCATAACATCAGTGCCTATGGTAACATGGTCAGTACCACACCATGAAAAAGTGATGATATAATCGCCAGCCGTAGCCCCGGGGGCTACGCCGCTTAATACAATATAATCAACATCGGAACTGGTACTGCCACTGCTGGTATTTTTAGTAATATAATAACGCACAGTGCCTTTCAGCGCCCCATCAATTTCAACATTGCCGTTAACTGTAAGCTTTTCTGCCGGGGTGGCGGTGCCTACCCCTGCGTTAGTGCCATCATCATAAATAATGGAATTACACAAGGTTGTGGGCGATGTAAATTTGGCTATATAATTGGTAGTGGCGCCCCCACAAAGAATTACACCCGAAGGGCCGGTGGGGCCTGTGCTACCAGTGGGGCCTGTTATGCCAACGCCCGTTGGGCCTGTGCTACCGGTATTGCCGGTTGTGCCGGTGGCCCCTGTAACCCCGGTGGGGCCGGTGGCCCCTGTATTGCCTATAGGCCCGGTGGCTCCTGTATTGCCATTTGCTCCCGTAACCCCGGTGGTACCTGTTGTACCGGCCGGGCCGGTTACTCCAATTGAGCCGGTAGGGCCCGTAGGGCCGGTAACGCCTGTTGACTGGCAAAGCGGCACCCAATTGTTGTAGTAATAATAAAAGCAGCCAAGGTCGCTATCAAAAACCAACAGGCCTGTTGGTATTGGGGCGGCTATTGCCATGCGTTGAGTGGTGGTTAAGCGTGGAACCAATACGCCCTTATCGTTAGCGGTAAGGTCTAACAAGGCTTTGGGGTCGGGAGTGGGGGTTCCTATGCCTATGTTATTCTGGGCATGGACAAAAGCGCCTGCAAGGAGGCACAGGGCGAACAGGATGGGTTTTTTCATGCCGCGAAAATAAATTTGAGAGATGTTATTTGAGGTTATCTTATTGTTACTAGTGGTAAAACATGTTGTAACGAAACCCCTCAACGGGCGGAAAGTAATCTAACATACGCGCCCTGCTCTTTTACATTATAGGCATTAATATGGGCCGAATTACATTCATTCATCCATTTCCCCACTTTCCAGGGTTTATCAGAGGAATCAAAAACTATTTGATGGATATCAAAGGCTGTGGTTAATTGCCCTATGCTTATCGGGGGATTGCCAGAAACAATAAGTAAATCAATGGGAATCTTTTTGTCATCAGCCGGGGTTTTAGCGCGGGAAGTATTATTAGTAATAAGCACACGCTTACCTTCAAAAACAAATAAGGCGCCCCAACAGCATGGATAGGTTTTTAGCACAGAGTTTGAAAAGGTTGTTTCTTTATTTATACCGCAGTTTTGCCAATGTGGCCAAATGTGGTTATTGAAGTTGGTTTGGTCGTTACGAAGGCTATCGTCAAAATCCGTAATGGCACGGTTGCCTTGTATGAATGTAATAGCTTTGTGCTGCGGAACATCGTAAACAATAATTTCGGTGTGCCGGGTGCTGTCAAAAGTTTTATATGCGTTGAAGGAGCTAAGACTGAGTAAAATTACAAGAGAGGCGAGTAGCACTTTAGGTTTGCCCACTTCGCTATACCAGCTTAAAAAAATAATAAGCAGAAACAACAGCAGCATTTCAAAAGCACCAAAGGCAATACCCCTTGTAACTGCAAAAGGTAGCTTATCAATAGCAAAAATGAAGTGGTTAAGCCAGCCAATTAATAAATTGAATAGCCAGCCGGTAGCTATGTTAAGGCCGGGCAGGTAACTACATACAAACATGGCTACCCCTGAAAACAATACCAGGTTGCTTAATGGCAGAACCACCAGGTTGGTAAGCAAAAACAGGTTGGGGAACTGCCCAAAATACATTAAGCACAGTGGCAGCGTGGCAATTTGTGCCGCTATAGAAACAGCCGTTAGCTGCCAACAGCCATCAAGCAGTTTTTGGCGGAGCCATACCAGGTCATAACGCAGTAATGAGTATGATTTATTAAAGAGGTTCTTTTCCTTTTTATGTTTTGGATGCGATGGTATTTTGATTAACAATAACCGGGCAATTTTGGGTTGCAGGTACACAATGCCTGCCACCGCCAGGTAGCTTAACTGAAAACCAACATCCATAATAATAAGCGGGTTAAACAGCATAAGCAAAACAGCGCTTGCCGCTAATATATTATAGGTGGTTGCCCGGCGGTTAATGGTTAAACCTGCCTGTAGCAGGCTAAACATAAGGGACGAACGCAATACCGGTGGG
>DASZPC010000527.1:0-3525 GCA_035550455.1 Chitinophagales bacterium
CTTACCACCAGCTTTTGTAATGATTATGGCGATTATGTAAAAAACAAATCCGGATTGGCGGCTGAAACCGGCCGGGCTTATTTCAGGCTGTTTAAGCAGGTATTGCAAAAGGCTGAAGATGACAGGTTGCTATCAAATGACCTGCGCCGCGACAAAATAAGGGTAAAGTTTAAAATTGACAAGGATGCTATCAATAAGCAATTATTGGAGCCTGAAGAAATAAAAAAGCTTGTAGATACCCCGGAAGCTAACGAAGATGTGCGCCGCGCTTTTATACTTGCTTTGAATACCGGCCTTGACTATGCCACCTGCAAAAATATTTGTTGGGGGAATGTACATAAGGGTTCCATTGTATTTGAGCGGAGCAAAACAGAAAACCAAAACCGCATACCATTAAACGCACAGGCAAAAGCGGTATTGGGCAAGCCCGGGCAGGCTAAAGCAAACATTTTCGACCTCCCTTCCTGGAACCGGTGTGTAACCATACTGCGCCGATGGGCTAAAAATGCGGGTATTGATAAAAAAATAACATGGCATACGGCAAGGCATAGCCTCGGGCATAACCTTACGAATTACCACCATGTGGATATACGGGTTACGCAAACTATACTTGGGCATAAAGACATCCGTACAACCATGCGCTATACCAAAGTGGATATAAAAACCAAGCAAGAAGCATTGGATAAGCTAAAATAAAAAAGCCCCGCGCGTAAATATTCCTTTGGAATTTGTAAATTCAATCCATTGTTTGATAGTAAGCGTCCTATGCTGTATAGATTTTAGGACGGCGCTCATTTGAGCGCCACTATATTTAGGGTTATATTTTTTCTCCCAAACCTCCAAAAACTCAATCGTATTCTGATTTCGCATCCAATTCAAAATAAATTGTAGTTCTACAATTTACTTTTTAAACGTTGCCTTTTTTAACAGGTTCAAAACCGTTGTATCTTGGCAGGTACCTGAAAGGGTAACGGTGCCGGTGCTTACCTGAATGTTTACTGTCGCTACGTTACTGCAATTATCCGTTACTGCTTGCGGTAGCACCCAAAGCGAGTCGCATTTTATTTGCCACGCCACCTCACCGGTAAGCGGGTTACTTACTTTTGTTTCGGGACAATGCTGTTGCGCATAACTCACAAAATTATTTAGTAGGTTGCCGCTTTTGCAGCTTGAAAGGCTTAAGGCCGCACCCAACCCAACAAACAATAATATTACCGGCACTTTGTCTTTTAGCTTATTGATAGCGATTTCATGCTTGATAAAGAAGTACGCCATCACAATTATACCGAGTAGCGCCATCAAAAAATGGAGCCACTTAATGGGCCCGGCGTGCGGCCCCGGCACCAGCGATACCGCATTGTCAATAGCCTGGCCAATTTCGGCAGCCGTGGCGTTGGTATCAATATGCTGTTGGGTGGCTATAACCGACATAAGGCTATCCGCCTTGGTGGCAACTTGTGCCTGTGTTTGCGCCACAAGTGCAAACAGGGTTAATGTGGCTAAAAATAACTTTTTCATGGTTTATGTTTTGATGATTAAATACTTTTTTCGTTCGATTCAAAATAGCTGCTTCTAAGTTCATAGCCCCACTGGTTTAGCATACTGCATATCTCCATACCGCTAACTTTGCCAACACGCTTTGTTATCTCTATGTATTGCGAATCGTTCCAGTCTATATTTTGAAAAAAACCGGCGGGATATGGGTTCACATGATATATCCTTATATCGAAGCACGTTTTATAAACACTGATTTGTGCCACCCTTTTTCTGGCATCATGGTAAAAAATCCAGCAGCCTTGATATTCTGATTGTGCAATTTTATCCTGATTTAACTCAAGACGGTTGCTGGGCAAAAACTGTTTGAAGTAATATACCGGTACATTCAAGTTGTCAGATAAGTCGTTGTTTTTCTGTTTCATAGGCCTTTTATACTTTGCCCGCTTAACTCAAAATCGAGCAGGTCAATAATATCAGTGCGCTGGGCCACCGGTAAATCCGGGAACAACACATCCACTTCTTTTTCAATCAATGGCACGGGTAATTTGTTAACCCTGCAATACCGCTGGCAGCGCTTTATGCGCCGGGTTATAATGCGCTGTTTTTCGGCAGGTATGGCCGCCTCAATCCATTCGTTGATGGCGGGGCTTAGCTTCTCGAACATGGAAGCCAAATTGCCAATAGCCGTAAAAATTGCTGTTGGGTCGAAGGCCATTAAGCGGGTGTTTGCTTGTGTAAAAAATCAATCCATGCGGCAGGCTCTCGCGTTATTGTTATCCAGGCTTCATCGCCTTTATCAATAGCCGCCAGCAATGGTTCCACCAGTAGCTTTCGCGCCTCCGGTTGGCCAACGAGGTAGTTATCTTTTGGAAATGCTGTGCCATAAAGCAAACAGCCTTCGGTATCGGCATCGGTAATTCCACCGTGCATTAACACCCCGGCATACCCCGGCACATTTAACAGGTGCGGATAAAAAGCGTTATGCGCCCCCCACCAAAGTTTTTCGATGCGGTAACGCCCCACTGGTATGGCTGTGCGGCCATATACTTTGCGCTGCTGAAGTTCACTCAAAGGCATGGAGCTGTCGAGGCCCCGGTCAACGTCCTCCAGGCTTTTACATATTAAATTGCCATTCAGCGAAATCTCGCCCATGGTACAATCTTGCGTAAAGCGGCTACGGGTAAGGGTTAATTCCATTATCGCAGTTTTTCAATCATTATTTCCAACCGGTGGATACCGTCTTTTATTTCGCCGAACATTTCGCTCAGCTTATCATCATGCTCGTCTATTTTTTCCTGTATTCTTCGGTAGTTGTTTTCAATCGTTTCTACCCTCGATTGCAGATTAACCAACCGGCTGGTAAGGCTTACATAAACACCAATGATGCTACCGGCAATGCCTGCCAAGCCAAGTGCGGCCGTAATAAGTATCTCGATGGGTATGTTTATCATTTTATTGCAGGTAAAAGGTTTTTTATAATTGAAGTTGAAGTATAACCGCTGCCAACAATTAGCAATTTGCCCTCCATGCCACCGGCGGCAGGCGGTGCGTTGATAATAACCAGCACCAGGCATGAGGTAATGCTAATGCCTATTTCAAGCACATTGGCACGCAAAAAAGCCCTTATGGTAAAGCTGGTATTGCCCATGCGCTCGGTGTTGGCTTTTATAAGCCAGTAAAGCAGCCAGCCCAAAAAAAGCAGAGCAATGGAGGTTATATCCATGTTTAATAAGTTATACAAACTATACCTTGCGGCAACGAGCCGCCACCGCTGGTTACAAAGTATTTACCGGTACCAAGCACTGCCACCGCAGCCGCGTTATCATCGTACACAGGAAGTGAGCCTGCCGCGCCGGGCTGCCAGCTTGCTTTACCGTTGGCATCGCTGGTAAGCACATAGCCATTGGCCTGCGTGCCGTCATTAATAGTAACTTTCCCTGTATTGTCAACAGCAAAAAGAACACTATCTTTTTTGTTCCATTGCAATTCAAGGCCGTTATCAGATAGCATTAATTGATGTACACTATC
>DASZPC010000528.1:0-2623 GCA_035550455.1 Chitinophagales bacterium
GTTACAAAAACTGTACTGCCTTATGCGCTGGTGGTGGGTAACCCTGCCAGGCAAACCGGTTGGATGAGTGAATATGGCCACAAACTGAAATTTGATAAAGAAGGTGTTGCCGTATGCCCTGAAAGCGGTGACAGGTATGAATTAAAAGAAGGAAAAGTTTCAAAAATTAAATGATTATATGGTTCAAGAACTATTAGATAAAAAGAAAAAACTAGCGGTTATTGGGTTGGGCTATGTGGGGTTGCCAATAGCGCTTGAGTTTGCAAAGAAAATTTCGGTAGTGGGTTTCGATATCAACCAAAAAAGGGTTGATTTAATGAAGCAACATATTGACCCCAGTAATGAACTGGAAGCTAAAGATTTTGAAGGTACCGATATACTTTTTACTGCCAATCTGGAAGATTTAAAACAGGCCAATTTTTTTATAGTTGCCGTACCTACCCCGGTTGACAAACACAATGTGCCAGACTTGAAACCTGTATTAAGTGCCTCGGACACTATTGGCAAGGTTTTGAAAAAAGGCGATTATGTGGTGTTTGAATCTACCGTTTACCCCGGCTGCACCGAGGAAGACTGCTTACCGGTAATTGAAAATGTATCGGGCCTTAAAATGGGCGCCGATTTTAAACTGGGCTACTCGCCCGAACGTATTAACCCTGGCGACAAAGAACATACCATTACTAAGATAAAGAAAGTGGTTTCAGGCTGCGATGCCGAATCGCTGGATGTAGTTTCGAGGGTTTATGAAATTATTGTAACAGCCGGAACCTACAAAGCAAGTTCTATTAAAGTAGCCGAGGCTGCCAAGATTATTGAAAATACCCAACGCGACCTTAACATTGCTTTGATGAACGAACTATCGCGCATCTTCGATTTAATGGGTATTAATACTTACGAAGTACTGGCCGCTTCATCTACCAAGTGGAACTTCCTTAAATTTTATCCGGGGCTGGTGGGCGGCCACTGTATTGGTGTTGACCCTTACTATTTAACTTACAAATCGCTGGCATTGGGTTATAACCCGGAGGTAATACTTGCAGGCCGCCGTATTAACGACGATATGGGCGCCCACGTGGCACGCAAGTTGGTGCAGCAATTAATAAAACTGGATAAGCAGGTGGCACATACCAAAGTGCTGGTAATGGGTGCTACGTTTAAAGAAAATGTGAGCGACATCCGTAACTCGAAAATTGTGGATGTGATAACTGAATTAAGCCGCTACTCGGTACAAACAGAAGTTACCGACCCGTTGGCTGATGCTGAAGAATTTAAACACGAATACGGTATTACCCTGCGTAAAGATTATGGCAACGATTACGATGCGGTGGTAGTGGCGGTTAACCACGACCAGTTTTCGAACCTGGATGACAATTTCTTTAAAGGAATCCTGAAACCCGATGGTATTGTGGTGGATGTGAAAGGCGATTTAAGGAAAAAAATTAAAACACTTTCTTACTGGTCTTTATAGGCATACAGTGAGCAGGAATTAAGTAAAAATTAAATAAAATCCTCCCTTCTCCTTTGGAGAGGGGATTAAGGGGAGAGGCAACAATGAAAAAAGTTTTAATAACCGGAGGGGCTGGGTTTATAGGCTCGCATGTGGTAAGGTTGTTTGTGAATAATTATCCCGATTATGAAGTTTACAATCTTGATAAACTGACGTATGCGGGCAACCTTGAAAACCTGAAAGACATTGAAGACAAACCCAATTACAAATTTGTAAAAGGCGATATAACTGATGCTGCTTTTATTAATGGTTTATTTGATGAGCATCAGTTTTTGGCCGTGGTACACCTGGCAGCCGAAAGCCACGTTGACCGGTCGATAACCAACCCGCTTGATTTTGTTACCACCAACGTAATAGGCACGGTAAATCTTTTAAATGCAGCTAAAAAAACATGGGGTTGCACAAAAGATACCCCCCTGCCGCAAGACAGGGTTTTCTACCACGTATCTACCGATGAAGTATATGGTTCGCTGGGCGAAACAGGTTTGTTTATGGAAACCACCCCTTACGACCCACAATCGCCATACAGTGCCTCTAAAGCCAGTTCAGACCATTTTGTAAGGGCATATTTCAACACGTACAATTTGCCGGTGGTTATTTCCAACTGTTCTAACAACTACGGTGCGAACCAGTTTCCTGAAAAATTAATACCACTGTTTATTAATAACATTAAAAACAATAAGCCACTGCCTGTTTACGGCGATGGCAAATACACCCGCGACTGGCTATGGGTTACCGACCATGCCCGGGCAATTGATGTTATTTTGCACAAAGGCAAACTGGGCGAAACCTATAACATAGGCGGCTTTAACGAATGGCAGAATATTGATTTAATTAAATTGATGTGCCGCGTAATGGATACCAAACTAGGCCGTGCCGAAGGTGAATCGGAAAAACTGATAACCTACATTAAAGACCGCCCCGGCCACGACAGGCGCTATGCCATTGATGCATCGAAGCTGAATAAAGAACTTGGCTGGAAGCCATCAGTAACCTTTGAAGAGGGGCTTGATAAAACCGTTGACTGGTATTTAGCTAATGAAGAGTGGCTGACACACGTTACATCGGGCGCTTACCAAAAATATTACGAACAACAATACGCCGGGTAAATTTGCG
>DASZPC010000529.1:0-3095 GCA_035550455.1 Chitinophagales bacterium
TGAGAAATCGCTGTTTTACCGAAATTATTAAGCGGCCCTTTTTTGAACCCAATATAAAAGGTAAGAAAGGCAAAGAAGATGTAATTGATATAGGCGGCATAGCCAGTGCCAAATGAAAGCACCCACAACGTTGTTGCCAGGGCAAAACCGGGAAACTGAAACAGGTTTTTTACCTGCGACTGGAAGAAGTAAACAAATACACCTATAAAAAAATAAGTACGGCCAGGTAGCTAAAGACAGTATCGCCCAGGGTAAGTGTGGAGAGGATGTCCTCGCCCGAGAAGCCCTTCAGGGCATAAGAATGGGTTACAATAACCAATAAAGCCGCAACAAAGCGGATAAAATCAAAATTATTGTTCGACCTATTCATTTATTTTTGTGCGCGGACCCGAAATAAGCATCTGTAGTTCCTAAACTATAAATATGAGTTGAAATACCTAATAAATAGCCGTAATGGGCCTATAATGGAGCTCTTTCGGCTTAAATTTACTTCCAATGAGTATCGATAAGAATAATAAAGTAGCAGTATTCAGAAAGGTGACGTTTAATGCAGCGCACCGCCTTTACAGGAAAGATTGGAGCGATGAGAAAAATAAGGAAGTTTTTGGCCTATGTGCGAACCCCCATTACCATGGGCATAATTACAGGCTTGATGTAAAGCTTATTGGTGAAATTGACCCGGAAACGGGGTATGTGATTGACCTTGGCGAATTGAATAAAATTATAACAGAGGAGGTGCATAACCGGTTTGACCATCACAACCTGAACCTAGATTGCCCGGAATTTGCCAACCTTAACCCTACCGGCGAAAATATTACAGTGGTTATTTATAACCTGTTGCGCAAGCGTATTGCTGAAAAGTACGAACTACAGGTAAGGCTTTGGGAAACAGAGCGCAATTATTTTGAGTATCCTGCCTGAGCAGTTGGTTAGAGCCAGCTTAGTGGAAACATAAATCAATATATACCGGCAGGTGGTCGGAGTAACCGCCTACCCACTTATTATACACATAGGTACGGTTGGGTATTAAACCATATTTGGCGTGATCGTATAAAATCCAGCCGGGTTTAAAAACCTCTGCTTTAGAAGTACAGATGTAATAGGTGTTATCAGAAGTTAGCAGGCTTTTTGAAACAATGAATTGGTCGAACACATCATTTTCATCACCATATTTTAAGGTGTATTCGTTATTAGCTTTCAGGCGTTTCATCAGGTTTACCAGGTTCTCATTTTGGGGGTATTTGTAATTTCCTGAACACAAATACTCCATGCATTTATCGTTGGGGTTATCGTTAAAATCGCCCATAACAATAATCCGGGCAAAAGGCTCGCCTTTATAAATGTCTTCAATCTTGGCTTTTAACGCCATTGCTTCAGTAATCCTTTTCTTTTCGCTATCGCCATCGGCTTTTCGGCGGCTGGTCCAGTGGTTTACAAAAATGTAAAGAGGGAATTCCTCGGTCATAAACCCTTTGAAATAAACTATGTCGCGGGTTTTATCGGTACTATCAAATGTAAAATCAACACGCAAAAAAGCATCGAAAACCTCATCAATCATATCTTTATTATAAAGCAGCGCCACATCAATGCCACGTTCATCGGGCGAATCGTGATGGATGATGCCGAAATTGAATTTTTTTAAAGCGGGCTGTGCTACCAGGTCTTCCAGTACTTTACGGTTCTCTACTTCAGCTAAACCTATGGCAATGGGTTGAATGGAATCGCACATTGCAGCCAGTACTTTCGAAATATGCTCTAGTTTGGTTTGGTATTTCAGTGTGTTCCATTGGTTTTTAGAATTGGGGAGGAACTCTTCATCCTGTGTGGCGGGGTCGTTAATGGTATCGAAAAGGTTTTCGACATTATAGAAAATAATACGCCCGGGTTTGAGCAAAAGTTGATTTTGCCCAAACACAACCACATAAACCAGAATAAGGACCAGTGTCAGTAGGCCTCTCATTTAAAGGTAGTTGTTCTCTGCAATTAAGTGCAATTCGCTGTTAACCGGTGCGGTTACATAGCCTAAATATAATGCCTTTGAAATATTTAAAGAAACATCTTTCGGGCGAGGAGCGCTCATCTTAACATCATTTTGTGTTACAGCCTTTATGTTATATGCGGGAAGACTGAATGCACTGGCTACCTGTATGCCAAAGTTATAACGTGAGAGGCGCTCATTACCAGCTAAGTGTAAAATGCCGTTGGTTTTTTCAAATAATTGAAGTATACCTGAGGCGATGTTTTTTGCACTTCCAATGCTTCTGTATTCATCGGTAAATAATGTTAGCATATCACCTTTTTTTAGCTGCGCTGTAAGGTTTCTTAACGAATTATTAGTACCGGCCGATAAATGCCCGAACATAATTGGTAAGCGCAGCACTAATGCTTCGGGGTAAATATTCAATACCTCGTCTTCGGCTACTGCTTTTTGTTCGCCATAAGTGCTTACCGGGTTCTTTTCATCTTCCTCCACATACATGCCTTTTTTTCCATCAAACACAAGGTCGGTGGAAGTAAAGGCAAACGGAATTTGATAATCGCTGCAAATGCCTGCCAGGTTTATAGCGGCATCTACATTCATGCTATGCGAAAGCTCTTTGTTGTTTTGGCAAAAGTTGGCATCGGCAATGGCGGCGGTATGAATAATGGCATCGGGGCCGATATCTTCAATGTAGTTGCCCAATTCGATATAATTAGTAAGGTCGCATTTTATTTGGGTTACATCGCTGAAATCAATTTCAGCATTATGCGATATGCCATATAGTTCCCATTCAGGCGCTGCCAACCTTAGCAGGTGCCAACCAAGGAAACCGGAGGCACCAGTAATGAGGAGTTTCTTTTTCATAGGCTAAACTATGCCGGGAATAATCTTATATGGCACAAGCTTTCTGTACTCTAACCAATAGGGGCCATATTTTTTGCTGCATTTGGTTTCATCCCTAAAGGATCGGTGAACCAAAAGTGCGGTTAAAAATATAACGTAGAAGAAGGGCATAAAATAGCTGAACCCCGTGGCACAACTCCAGAAAAAGGCCGACATTAATTCGGGTAAGTAGTGAAAGTGGCTGCTAATACCCCAAAAGCCGGAAGCAAGC
>DASZPC010000530.1:0-1804 GCA_035550455.1 Chitinophagales bacterium
AGAAAGCTTTCCGTTTGAAATGAACGGCAAGTACCCCCGGGTAGAATAATGATGAAACCACCAGCCTGTACAGCACTGTATTGTACACGGTGCCGCATTGCGGTACGCGTGGCGGCCTACCTGTTGCTTTTATTTGTGCCCCTTTTTTCTTTCTCGCAGCCATCGCCCCGGCAAAAGAAGGAGCAGTTGCAGCAACAAATGAAAAGGCTACAGGATGAAATAAAGAACATAGAGGCGGCCATTAAAAACACCAGCGATAAAAAAGCGAAGGGCGTGAGTGAAATACTTTCGTTGCAGGCAAAAATACGTTCGCGCGAAAAGCTTATAAATAACATGAAAAACCAGGTTGCCGACCTGGACCAAACGATTTCGGATACACAAAACGACATTGACAATAAATCGCAGGAGGTAGAAAAGCTGAAAGCGGATTACGCCGCTATGCTGCGCAAAAGCTATTATAACCTTACCCTGCAAAACGAAGTGGTTTTTCTTTTATCGGCCTCTACGTTTGCCGACGCCGTACAGCGCTACAATTACTTGTTAAAAGTGGCTGAATACCGGCGTATGCAGGCCAAAAAAATTGAAACCGCCATTGGCGAACTGCACGATAAAGAGGCCGATTTGCAGGAACATAAAGAGGAAAAACTGGGCTTGCTGAGCCAGCAAACCAATCAGAAATCGGAGCTGGAACAGGAAAAGAAAGAAAAGGACAAAGCTGTGGCCGACCTACAGGAAAAGGAAACCAACCTGCGCAAGCAGGTAGAGCAGAAGAACAAGGCCGCCAAAATATTGAACAACCGCATACAGGCCATTATTGAGGAAGAAATAAGGCAGGCGCGGAAGAAAGCGGAAGAAGAAGCGCGGAAGAAAAACGCGAATGCCCCGGCAACCGGTAAAAAGGAAGTAATGCCCCTTACCCCAGCAGAACAGGCGCTATCGAAGGATTTTTCGGCCAATATGGGCAAACTGCCCTGGCCGGTGGAACGCGGGCATATTGTATCGCAGTTTGGTAAGCATGAACACCCGGCAATAAAAGGGGTGATGGTGGAAAACAACGGGGTGGATATTAAAACCACCCCCGGCGCCGATGCCCATGCTATTTTTGGCGGCACAGTAGTAAGTGTTTTTTACCTACCCACCACCCAAAACTGTGTAATTGTTAAACATGGTGAATATTTTACGGTTTACAGCAACATTGAAACGGTGGATGTAAGGCCTAACCAAACGGTAACCGCCCACCAAAGCCTGGGCAAACTGCATACCGATAAAAGCGATGATTTAACCAAGGTCCACCTCGAAATATGGAAAGGGAAGGATAAACAGGACCCTGAACAATGGCTTGCCGGGGATTAAGCAATTGAGGGCCTCCAAACGCGCTATTTTAGCCCTTTAACATAATTGAGCCAAGTGGGCTGAAACCTTTGTCCTTTCAACATTTTGCGATAGCTTTGCGCCAGATAAAAAACAAATTATGCACTTAGAATATGCAGTTTTTGGATTGGGCACTCCCGAGGTGGTTTTGATAGCTATTTTGGCTTTGGTGTTGTTTGGTGGGAAAAAAATACCTGAGTTGATGCGCGGGCTGGGCGAAGGTGTAAGGGAATTTAATGCCGCCAAAGCAAATATTAAACAGGAAATAGAAACCGGTATGAAAGAAAAGCCGGCGCCTGCCAAAGAAACAGCCGAAGAAAAAAAGGCTTAATCACCCGCTGGTAAATATCTTTTTTAAACTGATTCAATTTTCAAAATAAATTGAGGTGGCGGAGTTGTCGTTTAAAACCATACAACAAATACAAAGCGCTAT
>DASZPC010000531.1:0-2194 GCA_035550455.1 Chitinophagales bacterium
CAGCACAAGTATGCCTAGGATTTTTAAAATTTTCATGGTTGGTTTGGTTGTGGTTGTATTGCAAAATACACAGTGACTTCAATAAAAACGAATTTTGTTATACCCATACAACCGTTAAAAGACTTAATAAGCCAACATTGGCTTATTTGCCCCAGGAAACCTATATTTGCGCCCTCTTAAAAGAAAAACCATTATGGCCACTACCGCAGACATCAGGAACGGATTGTGTATCGAGTTTAACCACGACATTTATCAATTTGTTGAATTTCAGCACGTTAAACCAGGTAAAGGCAACGCCTTTGTGCGCTGCCGTATGAAAAGCCTGCGCACAGGCCGTGTGTTGGAACATACCTTCCCCGCCGGGCACGATATTACCACCGCAAGGGTAATCCGCAAGCCCCACCAGTTTTTATATGCCGATGACAGCGGCTATAACTTTATGGACCAGGAAACCTTCGACCAGATAACCATTGATGGCGCCCTGATAGAAAATAACGACTTGCTGAAAGAAGGCGATATTTGCGAAGTAATCATACACGAAGAAACCAACCAGATACTGGGCTGCGATTTACCTGCCCATGTGGTGCTCGAAATTACTTATAGCGAGCCCGGCGTTCGTGGCGATACCGCTACCAATGCTTCTAAGCCCGCCACCCTCGAAACCGGCGCTGTGGTAAACGTGCCTTTGTTTGTTGACCAGGGCGAAAAAATTAAGGTGGACACCCGCACCCGCCAGTATGTTGAGCGTGTAAAATCAAAATAAACCAACACTTAATCTATAATTAAAAGCATCCTTACCGGGTGCTTTTTTATTTGCCCACCAATCCATATTGCGCTTTTTATCATATTCCCTCTCCTCTGTGGTCTGTCGTCCATCGTCCGCCCACTTCTATTAACTTCTCTTTTACTTTTCACCTTTTGCCCGCATATAGCCCATAGCTATCTATATTCGCAAAAAAAATTACTTTCGGATTCCCGTTTCCCCCACCGGTTCGGGATTTTTGAGTATTAAACCCCTGTTATGGACTTAAAAAGTATTCAAGACCTGATTAAGTTGGTTAAGAAAGCCGAACTGAGCGAGTTAAGCGTTAAAGAAGGCGATTTTGAAGTAACCATAAAAAATAAAGGCGCCGACCAGCCTGCTGTTATGGCCAGCCCCATGCAGGTGGTACAACCTGCTGTAAAAACTGAAGTTACTACCGAAACCCGGCACGAAGCCGCCCCTGCCCAAAAACCCGCTGAAAAAACGGTGGGCGATAACATGACAACATTCCGCTCGCCTATGGTGGGCACCTTTTACCGCAAACCCGGGGCCGATAAAGACCCTTATGTAAAAGTAGGCGACCATATTAAAGCAGGCGATGTACTTTGTATTATCGAGGCCATGAAGTTGTTCAATGAAATTGAATACGATGGCCCCGAAGGAAAAATTATTAAGGTGCTGGCCGAAGATGCCTCGCCGGTTGAATACGACCAGCCTTTGTTCTTAATTGAGAAATGACAGTAAAAGCAATTCGTAATAATATGGCAATATATTTCCATTTCATTGTCAAATTATCATATTGTCATATTGTCAAATTAGTTTCCAATGTTTAAAAAAGTACTCATAGCTAACCGTGGCGAAATTGCCCTCCGCATTATCCGTACCTGTAAGGAAATGGGCATACAAACAGTGGCTGTTTATTCCACTGCCGACCGCGACAGCCTGCATGTGCGTTTCGCCGATGAAGCTATTTGTATAGGCGGCCCTAAAGGCCGCGACTCTTACCTCAACATGCCCGCTATTATGGCGGCTGCCGAGTTAACCAATGCCGATGCCATACACCCCGGCTATGGTTTCCTGGCCGAGAATGCTGAGTTTGCCGAGTTATGCGCACGCTATAAAATAAAATTCATTGGCCCTACCGCAGCACAAATACGTGCTATGGGCGATAAAATTACCGCGAAAGAAACCATGATTAAAGCCGGTGTACCCTGCATACCCGGCAGCGATGGTTTAGTTGACAGCATTGCCGATGCAAAGAAAACCGCTTCAAAAATAGGTTACCCGGTTATACTAAAAGCAACTGCGGGCGGCGGCGGTAAAGGCATGCGTATTGTGTGGGATGAAGATGGCCTTGAAAAAGCCTATACTATGGCCCGTACCGAAGCAGGGGCTTCGTTTGGCAACGATGCCGTTTACCTCGAAAAATTT
>DASZPC010000532.1:0-1702 GCA_035550455.1 Chitinophagales bacterium
GTTGCTGGTGTCTTGCCTTAGTACATCCCGGTAATAATTCGCCGCTGTGTAATAGTACGACTCAGCATAAAATTTATCGGCTGTTTTTAATTCTATTCTCCTTTTCTCTTTAAAAGAAGCAACCATGCTGTTAAAGTCATCATATGATGAAGCTACATGCTGTGGTTTTTCTTTGGCTGATGATTTCTTACCGGTATCGGTATTATCGTTTGTTTGCCCTGAAACAGTATTATAACCTGCAAAACCTGTTACCAGGACAGTAACCGTCAATGCTAAAATTTTCTTCATCAGTTTGGTTTTTAAGTTTCCCGTTTATTTAAAAAAACCTGCATGTGCAATATGCAGGTTTTAATCTTTATTGGCTGATAATTTAATTAGGCTTGCAATTCAATTAAAATCTGCGGCTTGGTAGCGACTTGTTAGCCTTAAACGACTTGATAGTTTCGCCAACATACACCAGCGATACCTCAAACGCGCCACGGTTGTTCGTCGAAACCGATAAACCTGAAATGTTCGCATCGTATGAGAAACCAAGGCGCACATTGCGGAACTCCACATTGGCCATTGGGATGATAGCGTCCGAAGTGCCGCCACCCGAACGGTAACGCAGGCCTAAGCTTACACTGTTGTTATTTCTGAAACCTGTGTTAAAGTAGTAAGTGGCTGAAAGGCCCGGCAGGTACTCCATAAAAGGCTGCTGGTACATAAACAGGAAGTCCGGCGAAAGCGAAAACTTATGCGCCTTGCCTAACATTACTTCAACATTTACATCGGCATCAAACCTGCGTGGTAATACAGTACTGGTAGATGTGCTCGATTGTTGGGTTACCATGCCAAGGTCAGGTGTAATTAGGTGGTAAGCGCCAAAGCCTAAGCCTAAGCGTACAAGGTCTTTAAAGTTCGACCTCCAGTAAACCCCTGCATTAAAATCAAATTTGTAAACACCGTGGGTAAAGGCCTCGCTCGATGAAAGGCTTGGTGTTTGGTTGTAACCGTTAAACTGGTCGCCAAACAAAGGGTCTTCAATGCGTGTTTGCAAAAAGCCGCCCTGCAAAGCTACCGAAAGCCTGTGCTGCCCTTCGGCACCAAAGCCTTTGTGGTAAGCCAGTGTAATAGTAGCGCTGGTATTGGTGTAACCAGCAGCGCCCGAACGGTCGTTGAAAAAGCCAACGCCTATAGCTAATTTATCTGTTTTTAAATATCCTTCCAGCAGGCAAAAATCAACATCGGCGCCTACGGTTTGGTAACCATATTTTGCCAGTGCACTGGTCCATTGGTTGCGGTAAATAGCGGCTACGCGGTAGCTGCCATCATAGTTACCAACCAGGGCAGGGTTTAAAGTTGATGTTTGGGTGTTGAATTGGGAAAAGTGGATATCCTGTGCATTCGCCTGAAAAGTTGCTACAACTATAGCAGCAATTAGGGTGAACTTGGCTAACGGTGTAAAAAGACGCATAATGTCAGGGATTTTTTAATGAATGTGCTTCAAATTTATGAAAGGTTTTTAATTCACCAAGAAAAAAAGCGCCCCATAGCGAAAATTATTTTCGCAGGGCGTTTACCGGTACCTTTATATCTGGGTACTGCTGTCCGGGGCTCCTTCAGTCATTACTCAGTTTACAGCCGCTTTTTTATACTTACCCAGCAACAAAGCCGTGCTTATCACACCAATAGCAAACAGGGCTATCGAAATCAACTCACT
>DASZPC010000533.1:0-11594 GCA_035550455.1 Chitinophagales bacterium
TGCCGTAATACAAGCCCACTCGCAGGGTATGTATAACGAAAGGTTAAACTTTACTGATGTTTTAAAAGGCTTATATGGGCCGGCATTGAAAGCCGTGTACGATAAAAGCAGTGCCAAACTAAATGAAGAAGGCGGTGCCGGTGCGGCAACAGACAGCTATTTATATGGCAGCAATGCTGAGCATATAGTAATGGAAAACGGTCACCGTTTCACCATTGACTGGGTACAGGGGCAAAAAACCGGTTTTTTTCTTGACCAACGCGATAACCGGCAGTTACTGGCTAATTATGCAGCCAACAAAAAAATACTGAACACCTTTTGCTACTCCGGCGGGTTTTCGGTTTATGGGTTAAAGGCGGGGGCCAGTTTAGTACATTCGGTTGATAGCTCAGCAAAAGCCATTGAACTTACCGATGCCAATATAAGGCTGAATGAATTTGACCCTGCTAAGCACCAGTCTTACACCTCCGATGTTTTTGAGTTCCTGAAGGGTGCTGATACTGATTATGACATCATTATACTGGACCCGCCCGCTTTTGCCAAGGGCCACTCGGCAAGGCACAGCGCTATAAAGGCTTACACCCGTTTAAATTTGACTGCCCTGCAAAAAATAAAACCCGGCGGGCTTGTGTTTACCTTCTCCTGCTCTCAGGTGGTTGACCGCGATATGTTTGCCGGGGCAGTTACAGCCGCTGCCATTGAATCGGGCCGCGATATTAAAATACTACATCACCTTACCCAACCGGCAGACCACCCCGTAAGTATCTATAACCCCGAGGGCCTTTATTTAAAGGGGCTTGTGCTTTATGCAGGGGAATAAAAAAAACTCCGCGCAAAAGGCGGAGTTTCTGAAATATCAGTTAACTAACCGGCATCAATAATTTGCCTCTTTCTTCCAGGCGCTGAAATCTTTTTTCTGTATATCTGATAGTATATTGTGCAGGGCAGCAGACCATGCCTTTACGGTTGAACCACCAGCTGCCTTGCCGGTTTCTTTCTTTGTCCATAAAACAGCTTTAGTAGCTATATCAAAAAAAGTAACATGCACGGTAGCCATACCGGTTTCCTTATTAAAACTTTGCACAACAAAAACCACGCCCAGGCCTTCTTTTTTTTGCCCGGTGGGTATTGCTTTTACAATGTCGGCAATTTTATCGGCCGTAAAATCCTGGTCATCAGTCCCCATCAGGTTATCGGTTTCGCGGGCCATATCGCGCTTAATTACACCATTCGGGTCTTTGTATGATAAAGCCTTTTGGAAAACTTTTGAAAGATCAACATCAATAATTACATCATTCCATTGCTTAAAGTATTCATCGCGTATTTTGTGCGGCGACTCATCCTTCATACCAATCATCTTAGCCTGTGTAAAATCAACACCATACCAAACAATAGAGTTGCTGCCGAACACTTTCGAAGCATCCTGTGCGTTCAAAATGCCGGCACATATTATAGCTGCCAATAACAGTAGGGAATGTTTTTTCATGATTTTTTTGGTTTTACCCAACGAACCTAATAAAAATGGGAAATATTATAAACAGAATATTGCCGAACCCGGTGCTTGACCAAATTGTTATTACCTATAAATATTCTTTAAAATCTCTTAAAGCATCCATACCGCTTGCAACGCCCTGCGTAAACCTTTGTAACTATACAAATGGTTAAGATTTTTTAACCGCAGGGTCTTATTGCGGATTTTAACAGAATTAAGATATTTTTGGCGGCGTTTAAATTAAAACTATGATAAAAAGGACTACAACATTTTTACTGGGATTACTGCTGGCCCTTTCATCTTTTGCTGCAGGGACTGCCGGCAATGGCAAAGGCATGAACATTAAAATTACAGTAAAGGGGCTGGAAAACAGCAAAATGCTGCTTGCCTATTATTACGATGACAAACAATACCTGAAAGACTCGTTTTATTTTGACAAAAAATCGACCATTGATATTAAGGCTGATACTATGATGCCCGGTGGGGTTTATCTGGCCGTGTTTCCTGCATTGGGTAACCGCTGGTTTGAGTTTATTATGAGTGAACCTTCGTTTACCCTTGAAACCGATACTGCCGACCTTGTAGGCCACCTGAAAGTAAGCAACAGCGAGGAAAACACACTTTTTTACTCAGATATGAAATACCTGGGCACCGAAAAGGAAAAAGCAGATTCCATAAACAAGTTGATGAAGGCTGCCAATGACCCAACCACGAAAGAAAAATACCGCAACGAACTAATAGGGATAGATAAAGGCATAAAAGCCCACCGAGCCGATATTATGGCTAAATACCCCAACCTGTTTTACTCAAAACTATTGGGCATGATGCGCGATGTGGAAGTGCCAGAGCCACCCCGCGATGCACAAGGCAAAATTACCGATTCAACCTGGCAATGGCGTTATTACAAAACCCACTACTGGGATTATGTTGACCTGAAAGACGAGCGCATTTTACGTTCGCCGGTTTTCCGCAACAAATTCAGGACTTACATGAACCAAACTTTGGTTCAAATGCCAGACTCAATTATTGCCGGCGGCGAAGAATTGCTGGCGAAAACCGATATGCACAACGATGTTTACCGTTACCTGCTCATTAATATTTTTAATGATGCAGCCAACTCGAAGATTATGTGTTATGATGCCGTGTATGTGCATTTTGGCAAAAAATATTTCTGCAACCCCGATATGACCCCTTGGGTAGATACCGCCAAGCGCTTTAAAATTTGCGATGGCGTTACAAGGTTAGAACCTGTACTTTGCGGCAAGCCTGCGCAAAAACTGATACTGCCTACCGATTCAACCGAAATGCAATGGAAGTCGCTTTATGATATAAAGGCCAAATACACCATCCTTGCCTTTTGGGACCCAGATTGCGGCCATTGCAAAAAAGAAATACCTGTACTTGTTGAGGCGTACCATAACCTGAAAAAGAAAGGGATTGATGTAGCCGCCTATTGCCCGGCCATTATGGAAATTGAGAATTATAAGGATTGGCTGGAGTTTATACAGAAAAACAACCTTGATTGGATAAATGTGTGCGACCCTAAACGCCATACCAATTTCAGGTGGGAATGGGACATACAAAGCACCCCGCAGATATACATACTTGATAAGGATAAAATTATCCGCGCCCGCCGCATTGGCGCCGACCAGGTGGAAGACTATATCCTGCACCTTGAAAACCCAAGTTACCGTGGTAAATTAAGCAACAAGGTAAATGATGATGATACCCACGAAGGGGCGGAATAAGCCGAACGTGCTTTTAACTTATCAAAAGGGGGGCCGGTGGCTCCCCTTTTTTATTGCTGAAAAAGGCTTAATTTAATATCGCCGTTTTCTTTTTAGAACACCTGTGCATTTTTCAACAGTATTGGGTTATCAAACATACTGCACGCCTTATATAGCCTTTCTAATTTTGAAGGAATAAAATTTCAGGCCTATGTTAACAGTTGAACGCTCAAAGCCCTATCATCTTTTACTGGTGGAAGATAACCCTGCCGAAGTACGCCTGATGCAGGAGGCTATCAAAGAAGCCGGGCTAACCGATGACCTTGAACTATCATACGCATACGATGGCGAAGAAGCCTGCGAAGCTCTCGATACTTCAAAAATATTGAACAAACGGTTTGACCTTGTGCTGTTAGACCTTAATATGCCCAAGGTTACCGGCAAAGAAGTGCTGGAACGGGTAAAAACCGACCCCGACCTGGAAACAACGCCGGTAATAGTGGTAACCAACTCGGATTATAAGAAAGATATGATTGAATGCTACCGCCTTAGGGCTGATGGCTACCTGCAAAAACCCGCCGATTTTAAAAAGCTGGTAGATTTTTTTGTTTCAGTAAAGCGCTCTATTGAAGTAAAGAACAAACTTTCTATTTACTACATCGAGAAGGTGTACGATGAATTGGGGTTAGCTGTTTAACCCTTCACTCCTGTTTATTTCTTCTCTATACAATATTTCTTCTACTGTTGAGCGATAGTTATCTGCTTTATTGATTTCGCGGAACTGTTTCTCTTCTGTCATTATCCAAAATTTGTTGCAGTAATCCAGTGCGGCAGCTATATCGTGCGTGGAGAAAACGATTACCTTTTTAAAATCTTTTGCAATGCCATGCAGCACTTCCAGTATCTCCTTCTTATTCCTGAAATCGAGGAAAGCGGTAGGCTCATCTAATATCATTACCGGTGTTTGCTGGCATAAAGCACGGGCAATTAAGGTTTTCTGTTTTTCGCCATCACTAAGCCTGTTAAACAACCTGGTGCGCAGTTTCCACATGTGCATAGCAGTTATTACCTGCTCAATGGCAGTTACATCCTCATTGCCAAGCCCGCCCATCATGCCGGTGTAAGGAGCGCGGCCAAGCGCTATAAAATCATACACCGTAATATTATCAATAAACACCCGCTCAGTTAAAACCACACTAATTAAATGTGCCCGTTTGTCAATCGGCAGGCTTTGAACATCCTGCCCATTAATGCCAAGGCTGCCACCCAACTTTGGTAAAAGGCCCGATAAAGTCCTTAATAAGGTAGATTTTCCAATACCGTTTACGCCCAATAAAGCAACCATATCGCCGGGCAGGGCATTGAAACTTATGCCGCTAAACACCGGGGAACCCGCCTGATAACCTATGCCTAATTGCGCCGCTTGCAGCATACTAAGCCCTCCGTTGTTTAATTATTATCCAAATAACCACCGGGGCGCCCAATAAAGAGGTTACCGCGTTTATAGGCACTACATAATCATAACCCGGCATAGCAGCCAGCAAATTGCACAAGCAGGTAATAACAGCCCCCGTTAATGCACTGGCAGGGGTGAGTATTTTATGGTTAGAGGTTTTGAATACCGAGCGGGAAATATGCGGTACCGCCAGGCCTACAAAACCAATAGGACCGCAAAATGCCGTAATACCACCCGCCAGTAAACTTGTACATAATACCAACATCAGTTTTATACGCTGCACGTTAAGGCCCGAGGTAGTGGCGTAGGCATCGCCCATAAGCAGCAGGTTAAGCGGCTTAGAAAGAAAAAAAGAAAACACAGTGCCAATAACCACAATAGCAATGAGGTAATAAACCTGTGTAAGGTTTACGTACCTGAAACTGCCAAAAGTCCAGAGCACATAATGTTTAAGCGCTTCGTTGCCCGAAAACGACTGGAGTATTTCTATAAACGCGCTGATACCACCGCCAATCATGAGGCCGATGATGAGAATGGCCACCACATCTTCAAGACGGAAAGTGATAAAGAAATTTACCAGGAAAATAAGTATGGCCCCTAATGACGCGGCTATAATAATAGTCCAGCCGCTTAACAAGTGTACTGAAAAACCAAAAGCAGAACCGGCTAGAATTGCCACTGCTACTCCCAGACTTGCCCCGGCACTTATACCCAGCACGTAAGGGCCTGCCACCGGGTTACGGAACATAGTTTGCATTTGCAAACCACTTACCGATAAACCCGCCCCGGCAAACAAAGCTGCTAAAGCACCCGGCAGGCGTGATTCGATAATAATATTGCGCCAGGTTTCGTTTTCAACTTTACCGCCGGTTAATGCGCCGATAATATCAGGCAGCGGAATAGAAACAGAGCCCAACACCAACTGCAACACAAATACTATTATTACCACAACAGTAAGCAGTATAAACAAGGTTATATGGCGCTGTAAAGGTTTCATTTTGCATTTACCCTGCGGTAGTAATAAAGTTGATACCCGGGCAGCAAGCCGGGATGGAATATTTTTATCAGGTCAGCTAATATTTTATCAGGGTTTACAGTACCTGATTCCCAAAAGTCGAAACCGCCAGCCGGTGTTTCGCGGTTGTTGTAATTATAAACCTGCCCGGTTTTGTAAGCCTTAAAAAAAGTATTCTTAGCATCCGCCTTTTTCAAATCGCTCAACGAATAAATAAAGCTTGCATCAACCAACCAGCAATCAGCATTAGCCGCCTTGTTATAAACCGACTCGTAATTCAGGTTCAGGTTCAGGCCATTGGTGGCTTTGGCATCCTTCCATAAAAAATCGCCCCCAGCATCGGCAATCAGCCGTGCAATGTAGTTTTCACCACAGGGCATGTACCATATTTCTTTAAATGGCAGGTTGCAAAATACAGTGGGTTTTGTAGCGGCAGCAGCTGCTTTCGCCTTTAGTTGCAGGTAGTTTTGTGCTATGGTGTCGAACTCCTTTTCAGCCAATCCTTCCCTGTTATAAAAAGCCGCAATAAATAATAACCATTCGGCACGCGCCAACGGTTCCTGCTCTTTGTATTCCAGCCCGGTTACCTGTTTAATATGCAAGGCATCGAGCTTAACCGACATTTTATCGCCGCCGTCAAAACTGCCCGAAGTAATAATAAAAGACGGCGCAAGTGCGGCCAGCTTTTCGTAATCAATTTCCTGGCTGCCTATATCTTCAATTAAGTGCCGTTTTACTTTTTCAACCACTTCGGCATCATTAATTAAATCAAGATTAGTTACAGCGGCAATACTATCGGTTAAACCCAGCTTAGCCATTTGCGCTATATGGGTGGTGGAAATGCAGGCAATTTTGCGGACCGGCGTGGCAACGGCAACCCCATTTTCAAAACCAACAGGCATTGGTTTTCCCGCAGGCATTAAAACGTATTGCGCCAAAAGCCTGGCAGTATCGTTGCAGTCGCGGATGGTAATTACTTTAAACCCATCGTAGTAATCAACTGTAAAGCCCCTGGCATATTTTAAGTTGAGCGAACTTAACTTTGCGCAAGCCTTTTTTTCTGCTTGGGAATGGGTATTAGCGCCTTGCCTACAGGAGGTAAACAACACCCCCGCCATTACAAAAACCCACAAAAACCTGTATGGTGTTTTATTGCTCATTAAACGCAAAGTTTCCTGAAATAATACCGGCTGCAAAAGACTGCACAAGGTCACCATCCGGGTGATACCTGTAAATTTGCGATTTTTGAACGTAGTCTAAAGCATCAGAAACATATACATCGCCCGAAACAGGGTCAATCCCTAATCCATAAAAATTGCGGTTATTCTGCGCAACAAAAAATGCTGAAGGGGCAACCGAGTCGTTCACTGAAAGACGGGAAATGCCATCATCAAAAAAATACAACATCGTTCCATTGCCGTTTATACACAGGTTAGAAGGATGATGGCCCGTGGCAAAATCAATCTTTTTATTTACACTGAAATCATTTTTAAGGCAACAAAGCGATGCCGGAACAGCATGGGCCGAATCGACTTCAATAGCCAGCCAAAGCCTGCCCTGGTTATCCTTTACGATGCCGTTTAAATTACTGCCTGCAAAAGAATAACGTTGCACAAAACTGTTAGTAACCGGGTTTAAAGTAATAATACTTGCCTGGTGAGAGGCATTTGAAGAGAGGCTCCTCTCCTCTACCACCACAATACCACCGGCAAATAACATGTGTTCTGTCCAGGCTGATACGCCGGTTATATCTTTTACCAGAACTCCTGTTTGATAGTTGATAACATGGATTTTACCGGCATATAATTCCGTTACATAAGCAATACTATCATTAACCGGCAAGAAATATCGTGGCGATGCATTAGCGATTACTATGGTGCGCACATGCTGTAAGGATGGTATTTTAACCACCTCCACTTTCTGTGAATTGTTTACAACAATAAACCCAAGCGAATCTTTGATATACATACTCTGGGCCACATCTCCCAAAGCATAACCATTCACCCCGCTAAAAAGGTTATTACTTACAGTTTGTACCGCAGGGTTGTAAAAAGAGACCTCGGCATTACCAAAATTAAAATTGCCTTCGCTGGTAATATATACACCGTTGGTGGCAGGGGCATCAGTATGTTGCTCCTCTTTATGGCACCCGGCTATTGCAAATGCAAGCAGGGGGATTATGTATAGTACCCGAAAGTTCATTGATTATAAAATTTAAACCGTACAGAACCTTCAAAGCCCCTGCCGGGCATTGGCCGCTGAGCCACCACCTGATACTGATTATTCCCAATGTTATTGATACTGAAGGCAAAGCCCAGTTCAACATTCTTCAGCGCTACTTCCTTACCTATCTCCAGGTTCGAAATAAAATAACCTTTTAGCTGTTGCGAGTTATCAGTGCTTATATAAACCGGGCCGGTATAAGTATTAACCACGCGCAGGTAAAACCGCCTGTACGAAAACTGAATACCGGTTACCACATTATGATAAGGCACATATATTAATTGCTTACCGGCCGATTGGTCTGTAACTGAAACCGCATCAAGATTGGTGGTTTTTGTATAAGTGTAAGAGGCATTAAAATCAATCTTAAACTTTAATGGACTGATATTCCCGGTATTGGTTACATGCAGGGAAGCCTCAGCCCCACGGGAAAAAACGCGCCTGAAATTTTCAGCCTGCCATATACTGCCATCGGGCACCCACTGAATCCAGTCGGTAGCATAGATGCTAAAACCGGTAAGGCTTACATCGAACAACGTTGCATACGCATACTTAAAATTCATTTCGCCGTTCCACGATTTTTCCTGCCGCAGGTTAAGGTTACCGCCCGGGTTCCAGTACAAATCATTAAGTGTGGGGAACCTGAAATTCCGAGAAGCCATTATACCGGCAGCAAAGTGGTTGTTTTTAAATGGTTTTGCCGTATAGTTAAGCGCCAGTTCGGGGGCAAAAGGCGAAGGGGTTTTATCATTCAAATCCTCACGGAAACCGGCGTGTAACCTTATTTGATTGCGGATATAGTAATCTGCATATACCCTCAACCCCGCCTGCTCCCTCATTTTATTGGAACCATAGGCACTGATATTTGCCTGTTCGTGGTCGTAATTCAACTGGCCGGTCAATACAACACTATGAGGGAACAGATATATCATATTCAACTTATTGCGTAGGGCATAAGTGGTATATATATCATCCAGTAAAGCGTTGGGGTCTTTATAATGCATTTTATCATTCAGCCAGGCCGAGGTAAATTTTAACCATAACTGGTTATAAGTGCCTGTCCAGTTGGCCATAGCGCGTAATGAATAGTCATCCTCGTTTTGTAAACTACCCTGCTGGCTCATTAGCGGTGGTATTTGCCTGCTGGCATCGGTTAACCACAAGTAAAACCCCAATTGGTTCCTTTCATTCACTTTCGCATTAAACTGCTGCAAAAATGATAGCTGATTTACCGAGGCATTAGTTTGTTTTACCCAGGGGCGCCCCTCCCTGAAATTGTTTTGATACAGGAAATCGTTTTTAGAACTGAGCCAGGTAAATTTCGTAGCACCGCTAAATTTACCCTTTGCATACATAGCCGATAACATAGCGTTGTAAGTGCTGAAACTTCCATAACGAAACAACCCCGAGATGGAAAAACCTGAACCGGGGTTTACCCCATTATCCATTTTTAGCACGCCGCCTATATTACCCTGGTAACCGGTGCGCACCAGCTTGAGTTCATCCTGCATACCCAACAAAAACAAAGAAAGGTCCACCTGGCCTAACGAAGGAGAATTAAGCCGTATGCCATTCCATTCAATTTCAGTTTGTTCAGCAGTAGTACCCCTTATAGCCAGCGAAGCAAGCCCGCCACTGCCATAGCTTTTAATGTATACTGAGGAGAATTGGCCCAAAGCATCGCCAAGCCTTTCGCCCTGTTTGTATTTCAAATCAGTTAAAGGCGATTCTCCATTATTATAACCCACATGCTCCACCTTTACCACTTCATCTAAAGCAATAGTATCATTTATATTACCGGCAAGGCCTGTTGTAAAGGGCAACCATAGCAGGTATGTAAATGCCAGCCTCATTGCACTATCAGTTTTGTATTAAAGCGAGCCGCGGCAGAAACAATATTTACCAGGTATAAACCCGCGCTTAGACCGGTTGTATTCAACTGCATTAAGCCGCCCGCAAAAGAGCTACGCATTATCTCTCTGCCATTGAGGTCAGAAACACTTATTTCAACAGCACCTTCGGTTTTTAGTGTTGTAATTTGCCCTTGTTTTACAGGATTTGGAAAAAGGCCCGTGCCCGGTGGCACCACCTGCGCAATACCATTTGGCACATTGGCGTGAATAACCCCTATAGCATCTAAATCAAAACCGCAGGAGGCAAAGGGGGTAGGCCAGGGGTCGTTTATTTTATGCCCGTTCATATCGTACGTGGCATATTGGTTTTGGATAGAGCCTACTACATCAATAACCCTGATATGGGTAATGTTATTTACATCTAAACCGGATGTACCGGCTAAATCATCTAAATCAAAAGGAGTACCGTAATTGGCCACATACGTACCGGCCAGGTTATTTACCAAAGAACAGTCTATTCCTTCCTGTACAAGTTGGGTAGTGTCCTGAATGTTAGATGTGGCCGGAAAACGGAAAAAATTGACCCCATCAGAACTCACCTCCACAAAAGCAAATTCAAGAAAAGCCAAATTAGAATCGTTGGTAGTAAAACCATTTTCAAAAACGGCAAAATCGAAACCAGGGCCATTGTAAACCGGGTAGTTAAACGTAAGCGTGGCAATACCGCCATCGCCCAGGCTAACCACCCCATTTTCACCGGCTTTGCCCAGCGCCGAACTATTACTGCCTACACTGGCGTAGCCCAGTGCCGTATCGGCAATATTCATAAAACCCCGCTGAACATCGCAACCCGTTGCCCACTCCACAAAAGCGGAGGAGTCTTTCGGTATAGCCGTACTGCCCGGCAAACCTGCGGCAGGGGCAAATTGCCCCTGCACAGGCAGCCAACACAAAAAGCTTAGAACCGCCACAAAAAGGGATTTTGGCGTTAACCGCTTCATAAATACCCTTTATTGTTTGGTTACTTTAACGGTTGCAACACTGTTACCCACTATAACTTTAAGCAGGTATAGCCCTGCCGGCAGGCTTGCTGTATTCAACATTATAGGGGCGGTACTTTGCGGATGACGCTCCTGCATTATTAATCGGCCTGTTAAATCGTAAAGGCTTAGTTCATCAACACCTTGTTTTGTGGCAACAGATAAACTGGCATTGAACGGATTGGGCCATACAGCCGCATTCAGTTTGGCAATATCATTAATACCTTCAAGGCCGGTTATATTGATAAACAATTGTGCCGTATCGCAGTGGTTGTCAATATCACAAACACTATAAGTGATAGTATCAACAGCCACTATGCCTATATTGGGCAAATACCAGATATTATTGTTCGAATCAACCACAGCCGAGGCACCGGAAATAAGCGGCCCACTTATAATTTGCACAGTTAATGCTTCGCCTGATGTATCGGTTACATACTGGCCGATTACGTTAATTAAAGTGTCCTGGCTGTATGTAATAGTTATGTTTCCATCTGCTACCGTGGGGCCACCATTTGCCCTGTCGGCAGTAGTAAAGTTGTCAATGCAATAGTAAGCAGGGGTGTTCATGCCAAAGCTACCAGTATCGCTTGAGGAAAGGAAGAAGGCCAGGCTATCAACATTGCCTAAAGAGGTGAGGTCAACCCAACGCCAGTCGCGCACAATATAGTCCTGCGTATTATTGCTAAAGCGGTAGTCGGCCAGGTAAAAATCAACAGCAGCATTTTTTAAAGTGCCGTTATACCATGCCTTTACAGTTAGTTTAAACCAGTCGGGGTCGTTACCGC
>DASZPC010000534.1:0-27078 GCA_035550455.1 Chitinophagales bacterium
ATGTAGTGGAAAAAATTGCCACCCTGTTTGCCGAAAGCTGCAAAAAAGCCGGTGTAGAAATTACCCAGGCACAGCGCGAGTGGACGGTATTTTTACAGGAAACTAAGCAGCACAACTTTGAAATTTCGTATGGCGCCTGGATTGCCTCGCCGGGCCCCGATGACCCTAAACAAATATGGAGCACTTCTTCGTACGAAGGCGGCAGCAACTATGTAGGCTTTGGCGACCAGAAGAGCGACGAGGTAATTGAAAAACTACGCAACGAACTGGACGAAACCAAGCGTAATGAATACTACAAGGAGTTTCAGGAGATGGTGTACGACCAGCAACCTTATATCTTCCTTTCATCGCCGCTAAACCGCGAGGCTATCCATGCCCGGTTTAAAAACGCTAACCCAAGCGCAGCACGCCCTGGTTACGAGGTGAATGAGTTTATACTTGACAATACTTTTGGCTCAAAAGCCGCACAACCGCAATAAATACTGTAAGGCCTGATGTTTGGATACATAGCAAAGCGGATTCTTTATTTTATCCCTACCTTCTTCATTATTGCTTTGTTTACTTTTTTGCTTAGTGCTATTGCACCTGGCGACCCTGTTGAACTGAAGCTTAGTGCCGGTATGCAGGGCTCGGAAGGCAATGGGCGTATGAGCGATAAACTGGCCGGTGAAGACGCTTACCGCCAGCTGAATGAAAAACTGGGCCGTAACCTGCCGCTGTTTTATTTTACGGTTACTTCAAAATCGTACCCCGATACTTTGTATAAAATTTTGCGCCAGAACGAGCGCGAAAACCTGGCCCGTTTGGTAGATGAATACAACGACTGGCCGCAAATACAAACCTACTACCTGTCGGTAAAAAGGCTGGAATATATGGCTATTGCCATGCCGGTTGATTTGACAGACAGTACCGCCTTTGAGCAGATTAAGACTGTTCGTGAGAGCTGTAACGACCTTTACCGCAATTATAAAGATGGGGTGATAACCATTGATTTTCAGAAAATAGCCAAGGCGGTAAGTACCAATATAAGCATACAGGACAGCACCGGCACTGCACAAACGTATTACCCATTAGCCCGGTTAAAGCCTTATGCCGATTCGGCACAACTGGCTTATACCACCATGAAAGAGCAGCAACAGGCTATGCTTAAATACATACCTGCCGTGCATTGGTACGGCCTGCACAACCAGTTTCACCGCTGGCTTTTTGGCGATGTGCCCTGGTTTGGCCCCAACAATGACCCCACAAAAGTTTCTAAGGGGTTTTTCCGCGGCGATTTTGGTGAGTCGTACCTTGATAGCCGCCCGGTTAGCGCCATACTTGGCGATGCCATGAAATGGACCCTGCTTATAAATATTATTGCCTTTATTATCATTTACACTATCAGTATCCCTTCGGGTGTTTCCATTGCCGTGCGCAAAGGCACATTTTACGACCGGAGCATGACAGCCCTTTTATTTGTATTGTATTCTATTCCCAGTTTTTGGGTAGGTACCATGCTTATCATATTTTTTACCAGCGATTACTATGGCAACTGGATGAATTTATTCCCGCCTTATGGCCTGGGCAAAATTGGCCCTGAGTTTACCACCTGGGTAAAAGTAAGCGACCGGGCATACCACCTTGCCTTGCCTATATTCTGTATAGTGTATGGTTCGTTTGCCTTTATATCAAGGCAGGTGCGTGGCGGTATGCTTTCGGTATTAAGGCAGGATTACATCCGCACGGCATTTGCCAAAGGGCTTACCCCCGGCAAAGTGTTCTGGAAACATGCTTTCCGCAACTCGCTTATACCTATTATTACTTTGTTCTCAAGCTTTTTACCGGCTATGATAAGCGGTTCGGTAATTATTGAGTACCTGTTTACCATACCCGGTATGGGCAGGGTAAGTTACGAATCGGTAATAGCGCGTAATTTTCCGGTGTTGTTTACCATACTTATGTTTTCGGCCATTTTAACCATGGCGGGTACTTTGTTGTCGGATATTTTATATGTAGTTACCGACCCGCGTGTTTCATTTACCAAAAAGGAGGGATAGTTTTTTTGAACGGATGAGTGCCAAGCAAAAAGAAAAAGACCAAAGCTACTGGGGGATTGTAAAACGCCAATTCCGCAAAAACAAACTGGCAGTATGGAGCCTGCGTGTGGTGTACGTGGTTTTTTTTGTAGGCCTGCTGGCCGATTTTCTGGCTAATGAAAAACCCTTTTACTGCAAGCTGGATGGCAAAACTTATTTCCCCATTTTTCAGGATTATGCGGTTTCGCTGCACCTTGAGAAAATGCCCCCTGAATTATTGAATGTGGATTGGGTAAATGCCGATTATCAATCGGTTTTACGCGCCCCTATACCCTACTCGCCTTTAACGCAGGATTGGGACAATGCTTATGCCAACCCGTTTAAAAAGCAGGGGGTAAGGTCGTGGCGGTTCAGGCATTTTCTGGGTTCAGACCAATTGGGCCGCGATTTGCTTTCGGGCCTTATACACGGCACGCGCATAGCTATGCTGGTAGGTATAGTATCTATGAGCATTGCATCGTTTATTGGCATTTTGCTGGGCGCTTTTGCAGGCTACTTTGGCGATAACCGTTTACAGGTTTCGCGCGTTACCGTTTGGCTTAATTTTTTATTCCTGTTTTTTGGCTGGTTCTATGCATTTAATGTGCGCAGCTATGCCATGAGCGATGCCCTGGCCGACTCGTTCGGTAGCTTTACCCTTCAGTTTTTGGTATCGCTTTTCATATTCTTTGTTATTATGGCTATACCCAACCTTATAGCCATGCCGTTGAAAAAAATACCCGGCCTGGGCAAACCCATAACCATACCGGTTGATATTTTGATTTCGCGTACCATAGAAGTGCTTAACTCGGTGCCTATTTTGCTGCTTATCCTTTCAATTTGCGCGGTGGTTAAAAAGCCGTCTATTATGCTTATAATGGTTATTATAGGTTTTACCGGGTGGACGGGCATTGCCAGCTATATACGCGCCGAACTGTTAAAGGTGCGCAGCCTTGAATATATTGAAGCCGCCCAGTCATTAGGCTTTAGCGAATGGCGGGTTATGCTGCGCCATGCCATACCTAACTCGCTTACCTCGGTGCTTATTACTATTGCCTTTGGTATTGCCAGCGCTATTTTAACCGAGTCTTCCCTTTCGTTTTTAGGCATTGGCGTGCAGGCCGATGTGGTAACCTGGGGCAAATTGTTGAACGAAGCCCGTGCCGATGTAAGCGGCTGGTGGTTTGCGGTTTTCCCCGGCCTTGCAATATTTATTACCGTTACCGTTTTTAACCTGTTGGGCGAAGGCCTTACCGAGGCTATGGACCCCCGGTTGAAGCAATAATTATTTTTTAAGGAAATTTATTTATGTAACTGGTGTTCCTTGCCCCGGGTTTATTTTAGTTTTGGACAAATGAAAACACTGCTGTGCTTTTTACTTACCGCTTATACCCTGCTGCTTTCGGCGCAAACAGTAGATGTTTCCAATGGGGTGAGGTTGCCGGTTAAAATAAGCAAGTTCAGGATTATAGGTAAAAACAACGATGGCCTGGTGGTGCGCTTATACGGATCGGAGGATGTGATTGATGTTTTTGATGAATCACTGAAACTGGTTACCACCCGCAATATTGATTTTAAAAGCGAAAGCGGGTTGTTGCAGTATATTATGCTGAACAAAACCGGCGCCGTAATATTTTACCTGGCGCAGGACAAAAAATATTCAGTGCTGCTGGCCCAGCCGGTAAATTCAAAGTTTATTGAACTGGGGAAACCTATTGCAGTAGATACCATTTACGACCGGCGCGATTTGGTGGCCGCAAACATCCGCTTTAAGCCTTCGGTTGATCAAAACCACCTGATGGTTTATTACCCGTTTTTTGAGGGGAGTACCCTTAAGTCAATCAGGTTTATGTGTGTTGACCGGTCGCTGCGCCTGCTGTACAACAAAACGGTAACCATTAACCGCGATGAAAAGGAACTGGAAGAATCGAAAACGCTGATAGATAATTTTGGCAACAGCTATATGCTGCTGAAACCGGAAACAAAAACCGGCGAAATGGTTTACGATGTGTACTGTATTGCGCAAAACGGCAGCCTGCTTACCTATAGCATTACAGCCGATAGAAGCCCCTTTGGCGAGCCCTGGTTTGATATTGATAACAAAAACAATAACCTGGTAATGTGCTCGCTGTATAACAGCGGCCAAAGCGGCGAGGATGTGGCCAATGGTTTTTCATACACCGTTTTCGACCCGCTTTCGGGCAAGGTGCTGCGCTCGGCCTACACGCCTTTTTCGGAGGAGTTTATAAAAGAGCTAACCAATAGGGAGCCCGCCGGGCCGGGCAAGCTTTATACTTTTACCATACGCAAGGTAATACTGCGCAATGATGGCGGGGCTTTGATACTGGCCGAATCGTATATCAAAGATTCGCGCGAAACACCGGTGGGCGTGGGGTTTCAGCCCGGGTTTTACAACTACCATACCAGCAATATTTACCAGTTTAATGATATTATCGCTTTCTCGGTTGACTCGGCGGCACAGCTGGGCTGGTATTCGGTAATGCGTAAAAAGCAGGCCAGCGAAGATGATAACGGGCTATACTCATCGTTTTTAACCGTTAACCAAAAAGATAAACTGCGGCTGATTTATATGGATGATATTGCCACCACCGGCATTATTAATGAGTATGTACTTAGCAGCGACGGCAAGAATGAAAGAAGGGTATTGATTAACCAGGAGGACAAAGATGTAATGCTGCTGCCTAAACTTGGCAAGCAAACCGCCCCCGATGAAGTAGTATTGCCAAGTTATATAAACGGTGTGCTTAAAATGGCTAAAATTACCTATTAAACCTAAGTGTTTTGCTAAGTTTCTTCAAGTCGAATAACCCGGGCGTTGTTATATTTTATGTGTTATACCTGGCGCTGTTCAGGATATGCGCATTTTTTGCCCTGCCTGCCACCAGTTTTGTTTTGCACCACCGCGAACCCCTTAGCGCCGTTACTTTTTCGTTTCTGAATAAAGTACATGCCGATGGTGCGGCGTGGTCGCTCTTCTTATCGGCGGTTTTAACTTTTATACAGGCGCTTATTATTAATGGGCTGATAAACGAAAACAAGGTTTTGCCCAAAAAGAATTACATGGGGGGTGCACTGTTTATTATTATCAGTTCGTTTTTTAAAGAAAGCCTGGCGCTTAGCCCGGCGCTGATAAGCGCCACTTTTATAATTATATGTGTAGCGCGGTTGTTTTCGTTAGTGCGCAAGGATAAAGCATACGGCGATATTTATGATATAGGCTTTTTGATTGCGCTGGCCTCGCTGTTTTATTTTCCGGTAATAGTATTTGTGTTGCCCGCTTTTATAGGGTTGGCTACGGTAAGGCCTTTTTCGTTTAAAGAATGGGGGGCGGTGCTTACCGGTTTTTTATCGCCTTTATTTTTACTTTTTACCTGGTACTTTTGGAACGATACAACAGGCCAGTTAATTCCTGAAGTGCTGAACCTTCAGCCCGGTGGCTGGTTACAGCACGCAGGTTTTTCGGCTATTAACTGGATAATGGCGGTAAGCCTTGCGCTGGTAGTGTTTATAGCCCTGGCTTTTTTACCGGCGGCATTGTATTCATCGCTTATACAGGTGCGTAAGTTTTCGGGTGTTTTAGTGGCTTTTATATTTTTTACCATTGCCGGGTTTTTTATGCAATCGGTTGTAAATCAAAGTCACTGGGTACTTGTTGCCCTGCCGGTAAGTGTAATTTTAGCCATAGTGATGATGCAAATAAAACGCAGATGGGTTAGCGAAGTGATTCATTTAATACTAATTTTGCTGGTGTTGGCTGGGCAATACCTGCCTGCATCAACCTTCAGTTAATATAAAACCATTCAAAAGCACTATGAAATTCGGAATTGTTGTTTTTCCCGGCTCAAATTGCGACAGAGACATGTTTCATGTGGTACACGATGTAATGGGCTGCGAAGCACGTTATATATGGCATAAGGAAACCGACCTTTCGGATTTTACAAGTGAGGATTGCATTATACTGCCCGGCGGGTTTAGCTATGGCGATTACCTGCGCACCGGGGGCATTGCCCGCTTTTCGCCGGTTATGGAATCGGTAATACAGTTTGCCAACAGCGGCGGCAAGGTTTTCGGGGTTTGCAATGGGTTCCAGATTTTGTGCGAATCGCATTTGCTGCCTGGCGCCCTACTGCGTAATACCAGTATGAAATACGAATGCAAAAATATTTACCTAAAGCCGCAAACCAATAAAGTACTACTTACCTGCAAGGTAGATATGGACGATGTACTGAAAATACCTATTGCCCATGGCGATGGCAGGTACTACTGCGATAAAGAAACTTTAAAAGGGCTGTACGATAATGGCCAGGTACTTTTTAAATACTGCGATGAACTGGGCGATGTAACCGATGAGGCCAACCCGAATGGTTCCTTGGATAACATTGCAGGTATTTGCAACGAAAAGAAAAATGTGTTTGGCATGATGCCCCACCCCGAAAGAGCTTCGGAAAAAGAATTGCTGAATACCGATGGCAAAGTGTTGTTTGAATCGCTGGTTAGCAAAGTACTGGAAATGACAGTGCTTTACAGCTAATGCATAACCCACCAACAGTAGCGGCATGAAATTGCGCGTAAACGCCGATGATTTTGGCGCTACTAAAAGCGTTACCGATGATATTTTAGATTGTATTGATGCAGGCGCAGTAAACAGCGTTAGCATTATGGCCAATATGCCTGCCTTTGACTATGCCGTTGCCGAGGCGCTGCAAAGGCCGCAGTTGAATATTGCCGTACATTTAAACATTACAAGGGGGCAACCGCTAAGCCCGCCGGAGGATATTGCGCTGCTGGTTACCCCACAGGGCAATTTTAAATATGATTTTCAGGGGTTAATGCTGGCTTACCTTTTTGCCGGTAAGCAGCAACGTGCGCAAATGAAGCTGCAGTTATATACCGAGTTTAAGGCGCAGCTTGAAAAAGTAAAGCAATACACCGCCGTATGGGAGCGCAAACCCGGCCTTGACACAGAGCGGAATATCCATCACCTGCCTTTTGTTTTTGAGGTGGTGCTTAAGCTGGCAAAGGAGTATAAGCTGAACAATATACGCCTGTGTACCGAACGGGGCGGTGGAAGCTTTGCTGTGGGCGGGCGTGTTAAATGGATGGTGCTGACGGGGTTAGTAAAGTTTTTTTCGTTCGGGGATATTTTACAGAAAGAGGGAATAAGATACCCGGCCAAAGGTTATTTTGTACTGCATAAGTTACCAGAAGCCTTAGCTGCGGCCAAAGGGCTTGGTTTTTTGCAGCCGGGCGTGGAAGAGGAGTATGTTGAAATAGGCGTACACCCCGGTTGTGCTGCCGAAGCAGAATTAACGCCTTTTGGGTACGACCCCGCATATTGCAAATACCTTATTGCCTGTGAGCACAAAAGCGAAAAGGCTTTATTGTTACAATGGGCGGCTTTAAACCAAAAAAGAAGTTAAGCAGAAGGGAATCAGTCGAATTCCATTTGGTCAACTATAAAAGCGGGTTTCTTTTTAAGCAGTTTAAAGTTGCGGGCCACATACTCGCCAATAGCGCCTAATAAAATAAACTGCAGGCTGGTTAGCAGCAATATAACCCCTAAGAGCAGTTTGAAATCGTTGTAGGCTTCTTTGTTTATTATAACCCCGAATAAAATAGCCAAGGCATAAAAGAAGGATATTACAAACAAACCTATGCCCAGCCCAATAGCTATGCGCATGGGCTTGATGCTGAAAGAAACGATACCCGAAAGGCCCAGTTTCAGCATTTTAATAAACGTGTATTTAGAATCGCCGGAGAAGCGCTTATCGGGGGCGTATTTTAAACTGGTTTGTTTAAAGCCCATCCATTGCACATAGCCCCTGATAAACATATCGGGGTCGTGCAGTTCGGTTAAAACGTTTACAGCTTTTCTATCGAGCAGGGCAAAATCGGCCTGGCCGGGTTTAAGCTGTATTTCGGAAATGGCATTGAGCAGGTAATAAAAAAAGCGCGAAGCGATGGCTTTTGCGCTGTTTGGCTGGCCGTCGTATTCGCGTTCGGTGGTAACTAAATCAAAACCCTGTTGCCATTTTTCCAGCATGGCTGAAATTAAGTGTGGCGGGTGTTGCAGGTCGGCGTCCATTGATATTACACAATTGCCTGTGGTATAAACCAGCCCTGCAAGTATGGCGTTTTGCTGACCAAAGTTTTTTGAAAGCAAAATGTATTTTACCCTTTTATCGGTTTCCCTCAGTTCTTTAATCCGGTTGCCGGTAGCATCGCGACTGCCGTCGTTTACAAATATAATTTCACATTTTTCGGGTAAAACAGGGAGCAGCGCTTTATATAGCTGCAAAATATTACCTTCTTCGTTGTAGCAGGGTACTACAACGCTCACTAAAGGATTATCCGGTCGGGGCGTATCCATCTATGGCCGCGTATTTCAATTCAGGGTGTTGGGTGTCCAGCGAATCCGAACCAGGGGGAACGGTGGTCAATATCGCATTTTTTATTGAATTGTATAATTTTATTTTAATGATTATTTAGAAACAGGTTAAATTACCTGGCACTAAAGGTTTAATGGTGTTCTACATTTTAGGGAATTAAAACAAAGGCTATGAACGGTAATGGAAGTATGGGCCAGGTTTTTTATTATACCATGCTGGCTATACATATTGCCAGTGGGGGCGCCGCCTTAATAACAGGGCTTATTCCGCTTTTTTCGGCTAAGGGCGGCAAACTGCACCGCCGGGCGGGCCTGGTGTTTTATTATGCCATGATGGCTGTGGCGGCCTCGGCATTTGTAATTGCCGTGGGCAAACATTTGAACTTTTTACTGGCCGTAGCAGTTTTTAGTTTTTATATGAACTACATGGGCAGGCGGGTATTAAAAAACCGGGGCGGAAAATTTATGTGGTTCGATTGGCTGCCTGTGGCAGCGGGGTTGGTAACAGGGGTTTACCTGGTAAGTACGTTGCAAATTGTAGCAGTGGTGTTTGGCGGCATACTGGTTTCGATGGCGGTGCAGGATATTATTATGCAACTTAGGGGCGATGAGGCTATTAAAAAAGCGGCTAAGCTGCGGGTGCTTACGCATATATCGCGAATGGTGGGCACCTATATTGCCACCAGCACGGCTTTTTTGGTGGTGAACATAAATTTTGTTAAGCCGGGCTGGCTGCTATGGTTACTGCCAACCGCTATAGGTACCCCCGTAATCATTTATTTTACAAGCCAATGGCGGGCAAAGCTGAAACCGGCTTTGTGACATTTGTCCTTTTCGTTGAAAGGTTAATCTTATATTTTCGTCCATGTATTAAACGATGTTGATGAGAAAGCTGGTATTGGTTGCACTGTATTTTGCCTTAACAGGATTTTATTTTGCAGGCGCACAAATTGTACACCCGGTAAAATGGGCCTGGAAAGCCGAGGCGATTGGCAAAGGCGAATACAAACTTACGTTTACGGCTACCATTCAAAGCGGCTGGCCTACGTACTCCCAATATATAGGCAATGAAGGCCCCGTGCCCACCAAAATTTCTTTTGATGATAAGAATAAAGACATACAACTAAAGGGCAAAACCACCGAGAACGGGAGCAAGGTATACGAGGGCCACGACCCTGTATTTGATATGCAGATAAAGTACTTTCAAAACGATATGACCTGTACACAAGTGGTAAAGGTTTTGAAGGATACAAAACTGAAAGGTACTATTGAATATATGGTTTGCGATGACAGCCGCTGCCTGCCCCCCGATGACATTGATTTTGAATTTGACCTGAAAGCAGGCGATACAGGCGTTAACCCGGCGCCCATAAAGCCAAAGGAGCAGGGCAGTATTAAAAACAATACCGGGCAAAAAGCTTTTGATTCAACGGTGCAGGCGGTAATAGCTAAATCAATGGCAACCGATACGGCGAAGCAACTGGCTGTTACAGACGGCACAAAAGAAACCGCCAGGTTTGGAGAGGCCATCAGCAATTGTAATGCGGGCGTTCAAACCACCGATAAAAGTTTGTGGGCTATAATTGTGCTGGGTTTTTTGGGGGGGCTGGTGGCTTTGGTAACGCCTTGTGTTTTTCCTATGATACCGCTTACGGTTTCGTTTTTTACCAAAAGGAACGAAAATTCAACAAAGGGAAAGCTGGAGGCTTTTTTTTATGCCTTTTCCATAGTGTTGATATATTTTTTAATTGCCGTTCCGTTTTTGATTTTTAAAATATCGCCTGATACGCTGAACGATATTTCAACCGGTGCGCCGCTTAATATTTTCTTCTTCGTTGTTTTCCTGGTGTTTGCCTTTTCGTTTTTCGGCTATTACGAAATTACCCTGCCATCGTTTATTGCCAACAAAGCCGATTCGGCATCGAATGTAGGCGGGCTGGTGGGCATATTTTTTATGGCGGTAACGCTGGCTATTGTTTCGTTTTCATGTACAGGCCCTATTATTGGCTCACTGTTAGTGGGGGCTTTAACATCGGCCAATGGCAAGCTTAATTTAGTAGCAGGTATGACCTCGTTTGGCTTTGCGTTGGCCCTGCCTTTTGGCTTGTTTGCTTTCTTCCCCAGCATGATGAAGTCGTTGCCCAAATCGGGTGGCTGGCTTAACTCAGTAAAGGTAGTGCTTGGTTTTGTGGAACTGATATTTGCCGTTAAGTTTTTATCGAATGCCGACCTGGTGGCCCATTGGGGTATTTTGAAAAGGGAAACTTTTTTAGGGCTTTGGGTATTATTTGGCGCGGGTTTGTTTGCCTATTTAGTTGGCTGGATAAAGTTTCCGCACGATTCGGGCAAAGTAAAACTGAACGTTGTAAGGGGTACAACCGCAGTGGCGGCCTTGCTGTTTACTTTTTATACTGCTTACGGCCTGCCCGGCAATTCGCTGCACCTTTTTAGCGGTTTCCCCCCGCCAAAGTTTTATTCCCTGTTCGGGGCTAAATCGGCCATTGAGCCTATTAAGAACGATTATGATGCCGCCCTGGCGCTTGCAAAGGCGGAACATAAGCCTTTAATGATTGATTTTACCGGCTGGGCCTGTGTAAACTGCCGCAAAATGGAAGAAAATGTTTGGCCCGATATAGATGTGCGGAAACGTTTGCTGGACGATTTTGTGGTGGTTTCCTTATACGTAGATGATAAAGAAGCACTACCCGAAAGCGAACAGTATGTAAGCACTTTTTCGGAAGGGAAGAGGATAAAAACCATAGGAAACAAATACAGCGAAATGCAGGCCAAATACTTTGGCGCCAACACCCAGCCTTTTTATGTGCTGGTAACACCGGATGAAAGGCTGCTTACCCACCCCGCCGGGTATACGCCCGATGTTAAAGAATATGTAAAGTTTCTCGACTGCGGCCTGAACACTTACAAGGCGCTGGGCAGTAAATAAATAGCTGCCGTCCTTAACACAGTCCACTTACCCAATAGCTGTGCATTTTAATATGTGGCCCTTTTGCCGGTATAAAGTGGCCTGCCTGTATTTTTAGGTTCATGATGTACGAATTTCTTACCCCTATTGATAAGGGAAACATCCTTGAAGGGGCCGAATTGCACCCCGGGCAAATGGGCAACTACATTTTTATTTATGATGGAAAGGAAGTTGACCTGCAGGATTTTAATATAGCCTTTATAGGTATTGAGGAAGACCGCAATAGTACCCATAACACAGGCAGCGCCAAAACGCCTGATTTAGTACGGCGCGAATTATACAAGCTTTTTATGCCACCGGTTGAAAGGGAATTTAAGGTAATTGACCTTGGCAATATTAAGCCCGGCGAAACCGTGCGCGATACTTATTATGCGATGGCATCGGTAATGATTGAACTGCTTACCCGCAAGGTAGTACCGATAATGGTTGGCGGCAGCCACGACCTTACCTTTGGGCAGTACCTTGGCTACCGCAACCTGAGCGCTTTGGTAAACCTGGTGGTGCTTGATGAGAAAATTGATATGATGCAGGAGCCGGGCAAAGGCATGGATGCAAATTCGTTTTTAATGGGCATTTTTACCCATACGCCAAATTACCTTTTCAATTACAGCCATATAGGTTACCAAACCTACCTGAACGATTCGAAAGCTGTGGAGACGCTGGAGGGGTTGAACTTTGACTGCCACCGGTTGGGTTTAATACGCGCTAACCTGGAACAAACTGAACCTATACTGCGCGATGCGGATTTGCTGAGTATTGATATTTCGTGCATAAGGCAGGCCGATGCGCCCGCACATGCGCAGGCTTCGCCAAACGGGTTTAGCGGGGAGGAGCTTTGCCAGGTAACCCGGTACGCCGGGCTTAGCGATAAACTGAGCTCGCTGGGTATTTATGAAATTAACCCCGGCTACGATAATAACCGCCAAACTATACAACTGGCCGCGCAAATGATTTGGTATTTTATGGAGGGGTATTACAGTCGTGTGGGCGATTACCCGCTTACCCTGGAGGAGCATTTGAAATTTACGGTACACCTTGATGATACCGACCATGAGTTGATTTTCTGGCGGAGCAAAAAAACCGACCGGTGGTGGATGGAACTGCCTTTTGGCGATAAAGAAAAATACGGCCGCCACCAGTTAGTGCCCTGTAGTTTTGAAGATTACGAAATGGCCTGCGACCAGGAACTACCCGACCGCTGGATGAAGGCTTATACCAAGTTGACTTAAATTACTTTACGGTTTTACAGCCGTTAAAAGCTGCGAATTTTACCAGTGCATTGCCAAGCGCTTTTTTTGCTGCGGCGGAGGGTTTGTTTTCGTAGTGGGAGGTTTTTACATACAGTACACCTTCTTTTCTGTCGGCCTTGCAATCAATACGGGCAATAAATTTATCGGCGTATAAAACGGGCAGGCAGAAATATCCGTATTTGCGTTTGTGTTCGGGCAGGTAACATTCAATGGTGTAATCAAAGCCGAATACCTTTTTGAGCCTGCGGCGCTGAATAACACCGTTATCGAAGGGTGATAGGATGTGAATTGACGAATTTTTTTGGGCCCGGTCCGCAAGTTCCAAATTAGCCGTAGTGGTGTAGCAGGTTGCTGTACCATAGCCCTCTACCATAACCGGTATTATTTCGCCCGATTCGAGGAGGACATCCAAGGCGGCATTTACCGGTTTTTTAATGTTTTTGCGCAGGTAGCCAATTTCATCGGCGGCGGCCAAGCCGTTTGCCCTTATGGTTTTCCGTACCAGGTAAGCCGCGTATTCTTCAGGCGTGGGGGTTTGTGTGTTTACATTTTTTGGTAAAACCCTTTCGGTAAGGTCGTACACTTTCTGAAACCCTGAGCGGGTTTTAGCCATTAGCCGCCCTTCCATAAAAAGCTGTTCCAGCGCGCGCTTGGTGTCTTTCCATTCCCACCAGCCGCCGCGTGGTTTGGTGGCTTCAAAATCTTTTGACTGTAATGGGCCTTCGGCAGTAATACGGTCGAGCACAAACTGTGTCATTCTTTTATTCCTGAACCATTTTATTTTTCCGCTGGCCCAAAGGTTTTTGCGTATTAAAGAATACCTGAAATCGCGCATGGGCAGGTACGCTGCTGCATGGCTCCAGTATTCAAAAACCGTTTTGTCTTTTTCAATCAGTTCGTCAAGGTAACTCTTCTTATAGTCGTTTGCACGCGCCCAAATAGTGTGATGGTGGGCCCTTTCCACCACTGAGATAGTGTCTATCTGCACATAGCCTAAATGCTCAATTACTTTTTGTGCGCCCTGCCTGCCACTGCCAAAAAAATTGTGGTTAAGCCCCTGGCAGGTAAGTATTAAGTGGCGCGCCTGGGTGTTGGATAATGCAGGCGGTTTATGTTTTAATCCTGCCATATTTTTTCGAGGGCATTTTTACGGGAACCTTTTATAAGGATATGGAAATGTTCAGGCTTTAATTGTTGCAGCCATTGTTTTACCGCAGTGCTATCGGGAAACCAAAGCACCGCATTGTTATTTTTGAGGAAGCTAAAGCCATCGCCCACAAATACCCGGTATTGCAGTGCCATAGCGGCCACCTGCCCAGCTATTTTACGGTGTTCTTCTGCGGCGTATTCGCCCAGCTCCATCATTTCGCCAATAATTACCATTTTATGGGAACCCTGCATGGCCTCGAAATTTTTAAGCGCCGCGTTAAGGCTGCTGGGGTTGGCGTTGTAGGCGTCAGCAATAATTATATTGCTGCCAAAGCTTAACTTTTGCGAGCGGTTATTAGCAGGGGTATAATTTTCAATAGCCTCTTTTATTTGCGCCATTGGAACCCCGAAATATTTACCAATGCAAATGGCGCTCAGCACATTTTCGAAATTATAAGCGCCTACCAGGTTAGTGGAAATGGAAACGGAATGGTGGTTATCTAAAACAGATAGCGAAAGGAACCCGCCGGTATCTGTTTTTTCAGCGCGGCAAAAAACACCTTCGGCAGTGCCGTAAGAAATGACCGCATTTGTATCGGTAATTTGTGTAAGCAGCTTGGCAAACAGGATGGGGTTATCGGCATTTACAAAAACCTTTCCGTTGTTTTTTGCCAGGTATTGATATAGTTCGGTTTTGCCTTTTACCACCCCTTCAAAACCACCGAAGCCTTCCAGGTGGGCATGGCCCACATTGGTTATAAGCCCATAGTTTGGGGCGGTGTATTGGCAGTACGAGGCAATTTCGAGTTGATGATTGGCGCCCATTTCAATTACGGCAAACTGCACATCATCTTTTATAGCAAGCAGGGTTAGGGGAATACCAATCTGGTTATTCAGGTTACCTTTTGTAGCATAGGTTACGTACTTTTTTGAAAGCACGGCGGCCACCAACTCTTTAGTAGTGGTTTTACCGTTGGAGCCGGTAATGGCCAGTACCGGGCATTTTAACTGCTGCCGGTGGTAGCCTGCCAGTTGTTGCAGGATTTGGAGCGTGTTGCTGACCAGAATTAAGCCATCGCCAAATTCGTTTTGCCAATCCGGGTTTATCAATTCGTCAACCACTACATATTTAGCCCCTTTTGCAAATGCTTCGGCAGCAAACCGGTTGGCATTAAACTTTTCGCCTTTAAGCGCAAAAAAAATATTGCCTTGTGCAATAGCACGGGTATCGGTGGTAAGGCCGGTAGATTGAAGGAACCGGTTATGTAGCTCGGCTATTTGCATAAACAATATTCGGGCAACTATTTTACATAAAAAACCCCGAAGGTTGGCTTCGGGGTTTTCTTATATCAATGTTTATTGATTATCCTTTCATTTTGCGTTTGCCCTTCTCGCTGGGGAAGTTGTTGCCGCCTTTGTTGCCTTTCTGGAAGTTACCGGCAGGCGAGCCTACGCGGTCCATAGCGCAACGGAAACCGAGGTCGTCGGTAGAAAGAGATTGGTCTAAGAACCTCCTTGCACCAGGTGCCAGGTAGTAAGCGCGGTCTTTCCAGCTTCCGCCTTTGTAAACGCGCACATCGTTATTAACCATTGACGACAAACCGAATTTGTAATCAACGTTAGAAACCTCATCACCATCAAGGTAATCGCGCACATCGCCACGGCGATAGTTGCGGCGGTTGGCACTTTCTTCCTGAGTTACCGGGCGATAAACAATGTGGCCCAGGCTGTCTTTATCAACCGGGTTGCCATCGGCATCAAGTACTTTTGTTTGATATTGGTTACCACGGAAACTGCGGAAATCGCTGGCATCGATGCTGGTCATTGGGCGGTAAACATCCAATACCCATTCGTTTACGTTACCGGCCATGTTATACAAACCAAAGTCATTAGGCATAAACGATTTTACAGGGGCAGTAATATCGGCGTTATCGTTCAGTTTACCGGCAACACCCATGTTATCGCCACGGCCACGTTTAAAGTTAGCCAGGAAAGAACCTTGCCACTGGCCTGATTTAGGATAGCGGGTAGAGGTACCGTTCCAAGGGTAAATGCGGCGGTCGGTAATACGTTCTTCGCTGCTGGCTGGCTGGTTGCCAATTAAACCAAGTGCGGCATATTCCCATTCAGCCTCGGTGGGCAGGCGGTAGTTAGGCAGCATAATACCATCTTCCATGCGCGCATGGCGGGTACCGGTTCCGCTTGGGTTAAGGTCTTTAATAGGCCTTTTACCGGCAGCGCCTTCGTATTTGCCTAATTCGTAGGCTTCGGTATTGAAGTTATCGCTACCAACCTGCGAAGGATTTTCGGCAAGTACCCCTTTATTAATTAAAATCCTTTCGTTAACACGGTCAGACCTCCACGAAGCAAAGTCGTTAGCCTGTAACCAGTTAACCCCTACTACCGGATAAAAATCGTAAGCAGGGTGGCGGAAATAATATTCAACGTAAGGCTCGTTATAGGCCAGGTTATCGCGCCATACCAGTGTATCGGGCAGGGCTTTATTTACCACTTCAGGGAAATCGGCGCCAAACACGCGGTTCATCCAGTAAAGGTACTCGCGGTAGTGCACGTTGGCAATTTCAGTTTCATCAATGTAGTACGAGCTAACCGTAATACGGCGTGGTACGGTATTCCAATCGTACATCACATCCTGTTCGGTGTTGCCCATTACAAAGGTGCCGCCCTGTATAAAAACAAGACCCGGCCCTGTTTCCTGGCCTTTGTAATCTGTAACCTGGAAGCCCCCATTCTTGGAATCGTTATAATTCCATCCGGTTACAGATGACTGCTTCTTGCTGCAGGAGGAGATAACCACCACTACTGCCAAAGCAAGCATCAGTTTAAAATTGAGAAGTTTCATTTTCCGAGAAGTTTAGTTTTTTAAAACGGTTTACACTTGGTTTTATAAAGGTCGCTAATATAGAATTTTAATTTCCAAAATCAAAAATTCAAAATATCGGGACAAGGCATGTATCCTTTGTTCCTTTTTGGGTTCAGGGAGTTGTCGTCGCCGGTCCAGTTGAACGTAAAGGAAAGTTCGTGTGTACCACCGGTTTTACCCAAAAGTTTCGAAATAGTGTAATCGTAGCTATATCCCACCCTGAACTTGCCTTTTTTTACCCCAACGTAGCCAATAACAGCATCGGAGTTGTTAATAACGTTTCTGTAACCGAGCCCGAAATAGGCAAAGCTGATACCTGTTAAAAAGGTAGCCTCAGCCTGGAAATATTTTCCCTGGTTTACGAGTAAAACGTTGGGCGATACCCAAATATTGTAGCGGAGGTCGTGAGCGTGTTTTACGTTCCACAAGCCACCAAAGTGTACTACAAAATTCATAGGGGTTGGAACAACGGCGGCATTGGTAAAAGATACTTTGTGCATCAGCAAATTATTAACGGCAAAACCGCCATAAAGTTGCTCGGTAAAAATGACAAAACCCGCCGACATATCGCCTGTATTGGTGCTGGTGCGTGAGGCGGTTTCGGCGGTGGGGTTAGGTATGTTTACGTTGTTATAGAAACCGGTAAGGGGGTCTATCATATCGCTCCACAGCAATTCGTTCCATTTAATGCCGGTGTGGATGTAAGTGCCTTCCAGGCCAATTTTCATGGCTACATGGCGGTTAAATTTTATTTGCTGGGCATAAATAAGGCTGGCTTTATAGCTGCCGTACAGGCCATTGGCAATTTGGTCGCCTACAAAAAGGGCGCCTATGCCTGCGCGGATAGGGTCGATATGCATATCAAACCCGGCCATATAAGTAGAGAAACCGCCGTTAAAGCCATCGCCCAGGCCACTCCATTGGTTACGGTAATTTACGGTAACCCGGGGCCCGTACGAAATGCCCGCCAAAGCCGGGTTTAGGTGCAGCGGTGCGCAGAAATACTGCGACATTTCAGGGTCCTGCGAAAAAAGTTTGCCGGTAAAGCAAAAGAGCAGAAAAACTAAAGCGATATAATTAGGTTTGCGCCTCAAATACTTTAATTGTTAATGAAATAAAACTAAAAAGGCTGCGTTTTATTGCGCGCCTTGCAAAAGTGCCAAAAATAATGATGCAAACGGTATATCGTGCTTTTAACAAAAGAATTTCGGGCTACGGCGCCCTCTTTTGCTTTTTAACAGCAGGGTTATTGGTTTCATTCAATGTAAAGGCACAGGATTTTGCCCGGAAAATAACCTGGAGCGCCCAGCCCCAAAGCTTTACCCTGGTGGGCAATATAACCCTTACCCTGCCTACTTTTACGGGGGCGGCGCATTTTCAGCAATATAATATGTTGCCTGTTTACCGTGAGCTTTTGCCTGTAGGCGCTGATGGAACGGTTTCGGCACAAATAGTAAACCCTGTATATGAACCGGCGGGCGCTATTGATAAGAGCTGCCTTACATATATAAGTAACACCTTACAGCCAACCGCTGAAATGGCTTATTACCGGAAAACGCCCCGGGCAAGTGTTTACTTTTTGCCTTTCAGGAAGAACCCCTCCACCGGGGCGGTTGAAAGGCTGGTTTCGTTTACCATACGCTTAAAAGTAACCCCTAAAATGCAGTTGCGGGCCACTAACGGCTATGCCGGGGCCTCGGTTTTGGCAAGCGGTACGTGGTACAAACTGGAGGTAAGCGCCGATGGCATTTATAAAATTGATTACAATTTTTTGAAGAAGACTATAGGTATTGACCCGGCTTCGGTAAGCCTGAACAAACTGGCTGTTTTTGGCAATGGCGGCGGCATGGTGCCCGACCAAAACTCGGTAGCGCGGCCCGATGACCTTACCGAGAACCCGACTATGGTGGTTGATAATAACGGCAACAATAAATTTGACGATGGCGACTACCTGTTGTTTTACGGCCAAATGCCCGATGCCTGGAGCTATAATAGCACTACCGGACGGTACAGCCACCAAAAAAACCTTTACAGCGATAAGACCTATTATTTTTTAACTACCGATGCGGGTACCGGAAAACGGGTACCGGTAAGCAGTGCCGGTGGCAGCGCCAACGTAACCGTTACCGACTTTGACGACCATGTTTTTCATGAAACGGATAAGTATAACCTGCTGCAAAGCGGCAGGGAATGGTTGGGGGAACAAATGACGAGCTTTAGCAATACCCAGAATTTTTCGTTCAGCTTTCCGAATATAGAGACGGGGACGCCGATATATTTTGCCTCGGCGCTGGGTATTAACTCCACCTACTCATCAACCACTACCACCAGCCTTAACGGGCAGCAGGTGGTTTCGCGGTACGATGGCGGCATTAGCCCCAATGAATATCAATACGCTTATGACAGCTACACCGATACAGTTGATTACAATGCAGGCAGCGCCCAGATAAACGTGGCCTACCGGTTTAATGTAAGCGCCGACCCATCGGGCACGGCATCGAGCTATATAAACTGGTTTGAACTACAGGTAAAACGCAAACTGAGCTTAAGCGGCGATGCGATGACATTCAGAAATGCGGCCAGTGTGGGAACCGGGAAAGTTTCCAATTTTATATTGAGCGGCGCCTCGGGCAACACACAGGTGTGGGATGTAACCAGTTTAGGCAGCATAACACAAATGCAGGGCAACCTGAACGGGTCGGATTTTTCGTTTACCACCGCTACCGACCAGCTAAAAGAGTTTATAGCGTTTAATACGAACGGAAGTTTTGACAACCCGGGCTATGATGGTACTGTAGCCAACCAAAACCTGCATGGTATTAACCAGGCTACGCTGGTGATAGTAACCGCCGATGATTTTGTTTCATCATCGAATGATTTGGCGGCGTTCCACCGCTCGAATGATAATATTACTGTAACTGTGGCGCTGGTAAGCCAGATATATAATGAGTTTGGCAGCGGCAAGCCGGATATTTCGGCCATCAGGGATTTTGTAAAAATGCTGTACGACCGTGCGGGTGGCGATACCAGTAAAATGCCGCGCTATGTATTGTTAATGGGCGATGGGTCGTATGACCCGAAGGGGCGGATAGCGAACTCGAATAACTATGTTACGGCTTATGAAAGCTACAATTCATACAACCCTTTGTCATCGTACACCAGTGATGATTTTTTTGGCCTGTTAGATGCCAACGAGGGCGGTGTAATTGAAAACGGCACCCAGCTAATGGATGTAGCCGTAGGCCGCCTGCCGGTGGAGAGCGAAAGTGAGGCGGCAGATATGGTAACCAAGATTAAGAATTACAAAAAGTTGAATGCCGGTTGTACCACCTGTGTGCAAACGGCCACCAATAACAGTTGGCGCAATATAGTTACCATGGTAGCCGATTATTTATACAACGGGGGCGTTTCGTTTGAAACCAATTCAGATACGCTGGCTAAAAGGGCGCAAAGAAGCTACCCGCAGTATAATTACAATAAGATTTATACCGATGCTTATAAAATTGTAACCACCCCTGCGGGTGACAGGTTCCCGGATGTGAATGCGGCGATACAGAACCGGATAAATGCAGGCACGCTTTTAATAAACTGGGTGGGGCACGGCAGCGAGGTAAGCTGGTCGAACGCGCGGATTTTTAATTACTCGGATGCAGTGCAACTGCAAAACCAGTATTATCCGCTGTTTATTACTGCCACCTGCGATTTTAGCCGTTATGACCTACCCGACCGCACAGCAGGCGAGGAACTGGTGGTAAATGGTAAGGGCGGTGGCATAGGCTGTATTACCACCGTAAGGTTGGTTTATGAATACGCGAACCAGGCCATTAACCAGGCCATATTTAATTACATATTTGCCGAATATGCAGGCCGGTACCCTACTATGGGCGAGGTAACCATGCTAAGCAAAAACGCGGCACTTACCGACCAGATAAATACCCGGAAATTTACCCTGCTTGGCGACCCGGCACTGGAACTGGACTATCCGCGCTACCATGTAGCTACCACGTATGTAAATGACAAGCCAATTTCGGGGGCGCAGGATACCCTGAAGGCCCTTACACAGGTAACCATAAAAGGCGAGATAAGAGATGATAATAATGCCAAGATGACGGGTTTTTCGGGTACCGTATACCCGGTTATTTATGATAAAATAAGCAACATTACCACCCTGAACAATAATAATTACGACCAGACGTATACTTTCCAGATGTACAAGAACATTTTGTTTAAGGGCAAGGCGAGTGTTACCAATGGCGAATTCAGCTTTACGTTTATAGTGCCACGCGATATAAACTACCAGTTTGGCAACGGCAGGATAAGCTACTATGCCGATAACGGCAACAACCAGGATGCCAATGGTTATAGTAACGATATCCTTATTGGCGGTTCATCGGACACGGCGCATATTTCCACCACAGGGCCAAAGGTGGATTTGTATATGGACGACCTGAAGTTTGTTTTTGGCGGCACCACCAATACCAGCCCCATGCTGCTGGTTGAATTACAGGATGCAGGGGGCATAAATACGGCCGGCAACGGCGTTGGCCATGACCTTACGGCCACCCTTGACGGCGATGCCCAGAACCCCATTGTGCTGAACGATTATTACCAAAGCGCCCTGAATGACTATACCAAAGGCGAAATACGCTACCCCTTCAGTACCCTTAGCGAGGGGCGGCATACGCTTAAAGTAAAGGCCTGGGATATTTATAACAACTCGACCGAGGCTTACACCGAGTTTGTTGTAACAAACAATACGAAGCTTTCGTTAAATCACGTGTATAACTACCCGAACCCGTTTACAACGCATACCGAGTTTATGTTTGAGCACAATATGCCGTGCGATGTATTTAATGTAAGCGTGCAGATATATTCAGTAAGTGGTAAGCTGGTAAAAAGCATAGTGGAGCAGGTGCAGAGCACCGGTTACCGTGTTGACGGTATAGAATGGGATGGCCTGGATGATTACGGAAGCCCGATAGGCAAAGGGGTTTATGTATATAAATTAAGTGTACGGGACCAGAATGGGCTTACGGCACACAAATTTGAAAAATTAGTGGTTTTAAGGTAGTTTTACTTTTTGAAGGAAGGAATAAATTAAAATTCATGTTTGGAACTAAAAGGATTTCTGCGGTTTTGATTTTAAGCCTTGTAATACAACTTGTGCAGGCACAGGTTACAGGCATTAAGACGGGTGCGGGCGACATTAAAACGGTAACGACGGCTGTTCCGTTTTTGCGCATTGACCCAGATGCACACACCGGCGGTATGGGCGATGTAGGCCTGGCTTCGGACCCCGATGTAAACGCCATATATGTAAACCCTGCCAAGCTGGCTTTTGTAGAAAAAGACTACGGTTTTTCGCTCAGTTTCAGCCCCTGGTTAAAGGCGCTGGTTAACGATATTTACCTGGCCAGCCTGAACGGCTACTACAAGGTAAAGAAACAACAAACCATAGGCGTATCGCTCAGGTATTTTTCAATGGGCGAGATTTCGTTTACCGGTATAAATAACGAAGACCTGGGTCAGTTCAGGCCCAATGAGTTTGCCATTGATGTGCATTACTCGCGTATTTTGGGCAAGTATTTTTCGATAGCCGCTTCGCTTCGCTACATTTATTCAAACCTGGCAACCGGGCAAAGCGTAGATGGCGCTTTAGTTAAACCAGGTATGGCCGGCGCGGGCGATATTTCGTGGTATTTCCACAAAACCTTTAATGAAAATTCGGAACACAAGCTGCAACATACCTTCTCAACCGGTATGGACATATCGAACATAGGCAGCAAAATTTCCTATACATCCAGCATTGTTAAAGATTATATACCCACTAACCTGGGCATTGGTTTTGGCTATACGCTGGATATTGACAAGCACAGTTCGGTGAGCGTATACACCGATTTTAATAAGCTTATGGTGCCTTCGCCAACCGATAAATACGACAGCGTTAACAAGACTTATTATTTTAAGGAGCAGTCATCGATAAAAGGTATGTTCACCTCGTTTGGCGATGCCCCTGCCCTGCAGGAATTGCGTTACATAACCACCAGCATAGGTGCGGAGTATTTTTATAACCACCAGTTTGGTGTACGCTTTGGCTATTTTTACGAGCACCCCACAGCAGGCGGCAGGCAGTATGTAACTGCGGGCCTTACTGTAAAATACAGTGTTGCCACGCTGCATTTTTCGTACCTGATACCTACTACCATTATCCGCAACCCGCTTGATAATACTTTACGGTTTACCTTACTGTTCGACTTTGCGCAGGGTGGTAAAAAATCAAGCGACAACAGCGGTGTATCGCTGGTAGATGATACGCCCAAGAAGAAAAAGAAAGATAAAGAAGACAACAAGGCTACTGAGCAGGTGAAACCCACAGCACCTACACAAACCCCACCGGCACCGGCGGAAGATGAGTCGAACCCTAAATAAAAAGCCAAGCAAGAATACTGGAAGCCCCTTTTATGGGGCTTTTTTGTTTTTATGATAATTGGCTGTGAGAAGGAAATGAGCTAATAAAATTGATTACGCCGGCTTTTATTTCGTCCCTTATTTTTCGTGTTTGTATAAGTTTATCATGGTACGAACCGGAAAAGGCCGAGGGGTCGGCGAAATCCCAATTTAATTTTTTGTGCATACCCGGAAATACAGGGCACCTTTCAGCATTTTTTGCATCGCACACGGTTATTACATACGAAAAGGATTTTCCCTGGTGAAGCAGGCTGAAAACATCTTTAGTTGTATTAGCGGAAATATCTATACCATCCTCCTTCATTACAGCTACCGCCAGCGGGTTTAGTACGCCCGGCTCAAGCCCGGCACTTTCGGGCGCAAACCGGCTGCCGCCTAAATTTTTCAAATAAGCTTCCGCCATTTGGCTGCGCGCTGAATTATGAATGCAGAGGAATAAAACTTTTATTCTATCCATTTTTTGCGGGTTACGGGCGGGTTACGAACAGCAGCCCGGGGCACAGCATTTGTCTTTGGGTTTTTCAGCATATACGGTTATGCTGAAAATTCCCATGCCGCTTTGTTTATAGGTTTCGGTTTTTTCTTTAGTAAGGTAGCGCAACAAAATATCATCAGGAATAATGATTGGGTTTTCTTTTTGTATTGAAATATTGGCGAACCCCGCCTCATTTATAAGTGACAGGTAATTGCTTTTAGCCAAAGCCCCAGCCACACAGCCTGCATACATTTCGGCATCCTTTAATAGTTCTGCGGGTAAATCGCCAACGAGTACCACATCGCTGATGCTGAAGTGCCCACCGGGTTTTAAAACGCGGTAAATTTCGCTAAAGGCTTTTTTCTTATCGGGCACCAGGTTTAATACGCAGTTGCTGACTATTACATCGGCTACATTGATGCCCACCGGAACATTTTCAATTTCGCCCTGACGGAATTCAACATTATTGAAGCCCAGTTTTTGAGCATGGCTTCGGGCTTTTGCAATCATAGCTTCTGTGAAATCAATCCCGATTACTTTACCGGTTTCGCCTGTTTCGTGCCGGGCAACAAAGCAGTCGTTACCGGCACCCGAGCCCAAATCGATAACGATGTCGCCTTTTTTGATTTTTGCAAATTCAGTTGGCAGCCCGCATCCAAGGCCAAGGTCGGCATCGGGATTATAGCCCTGAACAGCAGAGTAATCATCGGTCATTATATTGTATACCTCGGTAGAGCAACAACCTGACCCACAACAAGACGACTGGTTAGTGGTTTTATCCTGTAAGGCAATAGCGGTGTATTTTTGCCTTACCATGGCTTTTATTTCTTCCGGCGTTTCCATATATGTTTTTTTATCAGCAGCAATTACGCTTTTCTTCAAAGCTTTTTGTTTTAGTGAAAAATTGCGCAAAAGTTTTTTCAAATCTTCCGAATACCTCCCAATTAATACAATAACATGATTTAGGCCCTTCAACAGTGCCTTTGATTAATCCGGCGCTCAGTAATTCTTTAAGGTGTTGCGATACCGTGGATTGGGCAAGTGGCAGCACCTCGACTATTTCGCCGCAAATGCAGGTATCTTTTTGAGCGAGTGTTTTGAGAATTGCCACACGTGCCGGGTGGCTTACCGCTTTTGCAAAGGCCGCCAGCTCAACTTCTTTATCGCTAAACTCGTTCTTTTTGTTTACTGCCATAGCTTCATCTATTATCGCAAATATACGATAAAATAAATTGAGAATAAAAATTGGAGGATAAAAATTTTACGGGCCCGGGTAAACGGGGGTTAGTCTTGATGGGGAATACCGAGGTATTCGTTGCGGTATATTTGCAGCAACAGAATAAAGTATGAAATAACCATAGGGCCGAAAATGATGCCCACGAAACCAAAGAGGTCGATACCCAGCAGGATGCCAAAGAAAGTGATAAGCGGGTGTACATCGCCAAGCTTACGTATAACCACCAGGCGGAAAACATTTTCGACAACAGACATTACCACCGCGCTGTATATACCTATAAAGATGGCCGCCCCGTGGCGCCCGGAAGCATAGTAAATAAGGCAGGCGGGAATCCATACTAAACCGGTGCCCACCGCCGGTACCACGCTTGAAATACCCGTTAACACCGCCCAGAAAAACGGCTGAGGCAAACCCGCTATGGAATAGCCAATAAGGGCTACTATAGTTTGCATAACCGCCAGGGCTGCTATGCCAATAGAGTTGGAAACAGTTTGCCGGTTAAGCTGGCGCAAGAGCAGTTGGTTATTCTTTTTATCGAAGGGGAGGTATTTTTTTGCCTCGGCCTCCAGTGCGCGGGCATTCATAAGCATAAAAAAGAGCAGGAAGTACTGCACAAAAATATCGACGATGGCATTGAAAGTGGCCGAGAGGAAACCCGGCAGGGCATTGGCTGCCAGTGAGGTTAACTTATTTACACTATCGGAAGTAAGGAGGTCAACCCCCAGGTAGGCTTTTATTTTTTCGCTCCATTGCTGTGCCATAACCAGTATATCCTGATAGTGGTTAACCATGTAGCCCACCTTGCCTGAAAGCATTAGCGAAACCAGCAGCACGGGCAATACGAGCACCACAAACGAAAGCACCAGCAAAACCGAAACGGCCAGCGGTACAGGCCATTTGCGGCGGGCTTTTTCGGTAAGATAAAAGAGGGGCCTGCGCAATAGTATATAAAACACCAGGGCCCCCAGAAAAGGGCTTACAAAACCCCGCAACAGGTACAGCAAAAAACCGCCCAGTGCAAAAAGGGCGAAAAGGAAAATGCCTTGCTTTAATTTGCCGTTATCGAGGTGCATTGGTACAAAGAAAGAGGAAAAAGGGAAATAAGACGGAAGATATCAAAATGAGGCGGGAGAGCGGCTTTTGATGGCGGCAATAACGGCTTCCTGTTCCTTCCGTTTTTCAGAACCGGCAGGATCCAGGGTTTGCTGTGCCTGTTTTTTTAAGGCGGCATTTAAAGTATCGAAACCCGCAATTTGTGCGGCAGTAAAACCTTTCAGCCATTTACTTTCGGCGAAATAGGGCTGGTAACCAAATTGTGCGAGGGTTTGGCCTGCAATGCTTTCGAAAATCAGTATTTCCTCATCGGAAAGGCTGCCCAGGAATTTGTTTGAATTTTTTTCGATAACGGGTTTGCGCACGTTGTTCCACATTTTGCCTGCGGCGGCAGTTTCGAGCGCATCGGGGGTTTTGTAAAACTGCAACATAGCGGGGTTAAAGTTTAGCCCCAGGCGGTGCAATAACAGGCGCAACGTATTTTCGGTATCGTGTATCAGGTTTTCGTAATGAATGAGTATGTACCTGCCGGGCGCGTACTGCTGGCAAAGGTTGTGGGCGGTTTGCTGATCGGTTTGCCATTGTTTAGCCAGGTGGTATATGTGCTTTTCGCCTACAATAATTTTACGGAAACTAACGGCTACATCGCGGCCATCGCGCACTAAATGGATGTATATAGGATGCAGGCCCTGCTGTTCAATTTGGGCAATGTAATACAGGTTAGCCATGCTTTTGCAACACCAAATTTGGGCGTCATGATGTTGTGTGTATATTTCGTAAACGGCTTTAAATACCTCTACCAAAGAGCTGTGATGGCACCGGGACCGGATTTGTGCGGGGGTGAGCATATTGAGGCGCCAGGGTACCGGGTTGGCTTTTACAAAGCGGCAAACATCGGTTACCAGTAGCATAAAATTTTCTTCGGTTTCCAGGTTCCCGTAACCGGGCAGGAGCGGAAAAAAGACAGACAGGATATGCGGCGGATGCGGCGCTGCAATTTCGGGCAACTGGTTAAGCATAAGCCTTAACATGTTAGAGCCCGACCTTTGCGTACCAATAATTAACAGCGGCTGCATGGCGCTATATTAGTGTAAAACAGATTATTGAGCCGCT
>DASZPC010000535.1:0-2576 GCA_035550455.1 Chitinophagales bacterium
AGTTCTTTAAAAATAGCCGCAATTTCATCTTTGCCCGAGCCCAGCCTGAAAAACTTTCCGTTGCCTTTATCGGCAATATCGCGCAGCATATCGGGGTTCATTTTTGAAAGTACAATATTGCCGTTCTCATCGCGCTTAAAATCGCCGCCCATTGGTATTGGCGAGCCCTCATCGCTGCCCACGCCAATGGTAAATACTTTAATGCCCGCTTTAACGGCATCGTTCAGTGCCTCATCCACACCACCTTCATTATCCTCCCCATCCGAAATTATAATCAGGGCTTTGTGTGCGTTTTCCCCGGCAACAAAAGCATTGCGGGCCATATCAACCGCCTCGGCAATATTGGTTCCCTGTGTAGGCACCATGTTTGTATTAACCGATTTAATATACATTTTAGCGGCGCCGTAGTCAACCGTAAGCGGCATTTGCAGGTAAGCACGCCCGGCAAATACAATAAGGCCTAACCGGTCGTTCTCCAGCGAGTCAATAAAATTCGTCATAAAGTTCCGCGCACGGTCAAGCCTGCTGGGCTTTACATCTTCGCTCAGCATCGAATTCGAAACATCAAGGGCCAGTATTACATCAATACCCTGCCGCTTTACTTTTTCCTGGTGGGTGCCCAGTTGCGGGGCGGCAAAGCCAATAACCACAAACTCAAAGGCCAGCGCAAACAAAATAAATTTTACCAGATGCTTGTAAAACGATGAATCGGGTATTAGGCGGTCAATAAGCCCTACATTGCCAAAGCGCAGCAGGTGGTTTTCGCGCCACACGTTAAAATAGGTAAACAAAATAATGGCCGGGGCAAGGGCGCAAAGCAGCCATAGGTAATCCTTATGTGCAAACCTGAAAACAGTTTCGCGCATAAGCACTAACGAGGCCAGCACCGGTATCAGTAACACCGCGAGCCACAAGTAATGTACTATTTTCGAGCGCGTCATATCTTTTAAGGAATACTTTTAACTATTACATACCGCATCAGCATTTCAAGCAATAGGGCAAGGGCCGCCAGCAGGGCAAATACGTAAAACTTTTCGCTTTTGTGCTGAAAAGCCGCTACCTGTATTTTTGTTTTCTCCATTTTGTCAATCTGCGCATAAATGGCTTTCAGCGATTTGTTATCCGTAGCCCTGAAATACTGTCCGCCGGTTTTTTGGGCAATATTTTTTAATAGCCCTTCGTCAATCTCAACCGGGGCATAATCAAAAATCAACTTGCCATCCGGCCCCATAGCCACCGGTGTTAATGCTTTGCCATTGGTGCCTATGCCTATGGTATATACCCTTACACCAAACCTAATAGCAATGTCGGTGGCGGTAAGCGGGTCAATCAGGCCGCGGTTGTTTACGCCATCGGTCATCAATATCACCACCTTGCTTTTCGCCTTCCCGTCTTTCAGCCTGTCTACCGCTGTGCCTAGCCCCATGCCAATAGCGGTGCCATCTTCCAGCAGTCCGTTTTTAATTTCTTTCAGTTGGTTTTTAAGTACGGCATGGTCAATAGTAATGGGGCATTGCGTAAAGCTTTCACCCGAAAAAATAACCAGCCCTATCCGGTCGTAAGGGCGGCCATCAATAAAATCGGAGGCTACTTTTTTGGCGGCTTCAATCCGGTTAGGGCTAAAGTCTTTTGAAAGCATCGAGGCCGAAACGTCCATGGCCAGCACAATATCAATGCCATCGGTGGTTACTTTTTCCTCGTCCGATGTGGTTTGCGGCCTTGCAATGGCCACTAACAGCATAATCAAAGCAAATACACGCAGCCCCGGTGTAATTTTTTTCAGCGTGGCTTTTAAAGGGGTACCCATACCGGCAAACGCCTCGGTTGACGAAAGCTTAAGCGTTGGATATGTTTTCTTTTCCCTGAACAACCACCACAAAGCTGCAATTACCACAGCTACCGGTATAAGCCACAGTACCCATTTATCGGCAAAAGCAATATGTGTAAGGTTGCTGAACATTTTATTTCAGTAATTACTTTTTAGTTTTTTCTTCCTCGCTTGGTTCAGTAAAATCAATAAACTTATAAGCGCTTTCCATGCAGCCTATATTAGTATCGGGCGTTGGGGCCATTTTGGCAAACTTTACCAGGTCGGCGGTTTTCAAAATCTTCAGCAGGTGGTCCTGTGCTTTATTTTTAAGGTTGTATTGTTCAATCTCAGCTTCAATTTCTTCCGTGGTCGATTCCAGGGCAGACCACCCAAACCGGTATTCGAGGTACAGCCTCAGTATGTCGGTAAGGCGGCTGTAATACAACTTCGTATCACCCCCCTGCCAAACCTTTTCATCCTCCAGCTTTTTAAGCTCTTTGCGGGCCCATATATGCGGCGGGTCTTTGGGTTTGGGCCTGGCCGGTACTGCCGGTTTTTGTTTGCGGTATTTGCGCCATAGCAACACGGCTGCCACAACCAGCCATAAAAGCAAAACAGCCAGCAGTATGTAGGCAATATATTCGCGCCAGGTATAGGGTACTTCCAGCGGGCCTTTTATAGGTTTAAAAGGCCGGGTGGTATCAACCGGTAGCGTGGCTACCATTACCGGCACTTCATTACTCAGCAGGGTATCTACCCCGGTGTT
>DASZPC010000536.1:0-3493 GCA_035550455.1 Chitinophagales bacterium
CTTTGGGGTTATACCATACAAAGCCTGTTAAAAGAGGTACAAGTGCTGTAACAGCGAGTACTATAAAGTTGTGCATAGTTGTGTATTTTGTTTAATTAAAGATATGCTTTTGGGCAGCACCCCAAAATTTTGTTGTAAACAGGGAGTTGCTGAATAATACGGTTAGAGGTCCAAAAACCGGACATGCCCCAACATATACCTTAAGCGGGTGTACATTAAGGTAGCCGAAAGGGTAAGCCCCACCACAAAAGCCAGCCAAATGCCCTTTACCCCCATTTGAAAATGGAAAGCAAGTAAATAAGCTAACGGCACCATTACCAGCCAGTACGAAGCGAAGGCAATAGCCGAAGGCACTTTAACATCCTGCATACCGCGCAAAAGCCCCGCCCCCACCACCTGGAAACCATCGCCAAGCTGAAACAGGGCGGCAAAAATTAAAAGCGTGCCGGCTATTGAAATAACCTGCGGGTCGGCAGTATAAATAGTAGGCAGCAGATGGTTAAGCGAAATAAATATGAGTGCAAATATAAACTGGCAACAAAACGAAAGCATATAAATAACATTGGCCGAAATGCGCATTTGCGGGTTATCGCGGGCGCCAAAAGCATAGCCCATTAAAATAGTGCCCGCAGCGGCAAAACCCGATACCAGCATAAAAGTGATAGACGCCATACTAATAGCCACCTGGAAAGCAGCCAGGCTGGTTTCGCCCAGCCAGCCGGTCATGATTTGGCAGGCGCTAAAAGCCCCCACTTCAAAAAAGCTTTGCAGGCCCGATGGAATACCTATTTCCAAAATCTGTTTCACATAGCTTTTTTTGCCATCGTTTTGATTGCTGTACTGGCGCATTAGTTCCTTTACCTGCCGGTCGAACAAAATATACCCGCATATCATCAAAGCCATAGCCGTACGCGCTATACCGGTAGCAAGGGCCGAGCCCACAATACCAAATTTTGGGAAACCCCCGGCGCCATAAATCAAAAGCTGGTTAAGCGATACGTTTATTACCAGGCCAACAAGGGTAATAGTCATTGAAACACGGGTGCGGCCGGTGCCATCCATAAACTGTTTGCCCATGGTATATAACATAAGCATGGGGGTGGAATAATTAAGCACCGAAAGAAACTGTTGCGCCAGGCCGGTAACGGTGGGGCTTTCCCTAAAAAAGGAAAACTTCCATATCACCCCCAGCATAACCAGGTAAAACAATACAGCTATAACCAGGGCAACCTTAAGGGCCGACTTTAAAACACCTATGGCTTTCCAGGCATTTTTCTCGCCAAAAGCCTCGGATACCAGGGGCGATACCGAAAACAAGATGCCCATACCCAGCAGCATAAAAAGGAAATACACCCCATTGGCCAGGCCGCAGGCACCCATGTACACCGACCCCAGCCCGCCTACCTGTATGGTATCGAAAAAGCCCATCAACACTATGCCCAACTGCCCGGTAATAATGGGCAAAGCCAGCTTAAGCGCACTGGAAATGTGTGGTTTATGTTTTTCAAAAAATGGCACAAACAATAGTTTAAAACAAAAAACCCTGCCGGTTGCAAAGGCAGGGTTCAGTTAAATTCCGGTTACCCGGTGGTTTACTTTTGGGTCTTTTCCATTACGGTTTTACCGCGGTAAACCAGTTTATCTTCACTCCAGTGTGCCCTGTGCATCAGGTGCGCTTCGCCAGTAGTTTGGTCAACACCGGTAGTAGGGGCTACGGCCTTATAGTGGGTCCTTCTTTTATCCCTGCGTGCTTTCGATATCTTATGTTTAGGATGTGGCATGACTTTAAGTTTTTATTCGTTATTGTATTTTATATCTGTTTTTACTTTTCCTTTTTCAGGTTTTTTAAAGCTGCCCAGCGGGGGTCTACCTCGTCGGTAGGTTTAGCGCCTGCCTGGTTAGCTGTATTACTTATGAACTTCAATACTTCCTTGTTGCACTGCGGTTCCTGCCCGGGGTTTTTACAACCCAGCTTTTGCATAGGCAGGCATAGGTTAATGTATTCGTAAATTAACTGCGATACATCAATTACAGTGTCTTCGCGGCTAATAAAAATTACCTCATCACCATCGCCCTGTTTTTCGGCGTCTTCTGAAAACTTGATGTAAGCCGTAAAATCGCCAAAAATCTCCTTATCAAAAGGTTCTAGGCAACGGTCACATTCGGTTTTTACCCAGCCGTCAACAAAAAAATTAAGTATAAAGAACGTTTCCTTTTTTTCAAACTCTAGCCTTACATTCACTTTGCAATCATGTATTGGCGACTGCTCGAAGTGCTTAAAGAACTTTCCATCTATCTCATAGTTGAATTTGTGAACTCCTAACTTAAGACCAACAAACGGAATTTCATATTCCCTTAACCCCTTCACAATTCAACTTATTTATGATGAACGCTATAGCCGGGTACTTTTTCAAACAACAAAACACATCAGCTTTCGCAAAAAAGGACGGCAAATATAGAGAAACAAAGGTAAATTGCAAACCCAACCGATAATTTAAGATACCAATAAGGATAATAATAACTTGTGAGGCTGTAAGATAGTGAGCTGAATAAGCCTCATCTATGCCTGCCAAATCGTTTACAAGCCCCACCTGTTCTTTTTTTCTAACAAAATATTTGCAACTCCGTTGATAAAGTCTATTTTTGCGTTCCCTTTTTCGGAAGGTGGGTAATTTACTGTACAAATTCATGTATTATGAAGGTTAAAGTATTAAACAAAGACGGCGCAGAAACAGGAAGGGAAATAACCCTTGCCGATAACATTTATGGCATTGAGCCCAATGATCATGCGGTTTACCTGGATGTGAAGTCGTACCTTGCCGCACAGCGCCAGGGCACACATAAATCTAAAGAAAAGAACGAAGTAGCCCGTACTACCAAAAAGGCTTTCCGCCAAAAAGGTACTGGTGGCGCCCGCCGTGGTTCTATGAAATCGCCCCTGGTTAAAGGTGGTGGCCGCGTGTTTGGCCCTAAGCCGCATGATTATGTAGTAAAGGTGAACAAAAAGGTAAAGGATATTGCCCGTAAAAGCGCCCTTACTTATAAGGCAAAAGACGGCAACATTATAGTAGTAGAAGATTTTAACCTACAGGCCCCTAAAACAAAGGATTTTGCGGCTGTGTTAAAAGGACTGAACCTGACCGGCGCCAAGAGCATATTTGTGGTTGATGGCGTTGATAAGAATACCGTTCTTTCGGCACGCAACATATCTTCAGTGGTGGTAACCGAGGCCAGGAACCTGAATACTTACGATATTATGAACTGCAAAAAGCTGGTATTAAGCGAAGGTGCAGTAAAATCTATCGAATCAAATTATCCTAACAACTAACTATTGCGGAGGGAATAAGCCATGTCTAATAATATCATTATAAAACCGGTAGTAACCGAAAAGTCAACTAAAAGCAGCGAGCAACTGCGCCGGTATGCTTTTAAAGTAGCCCGCAACGCCAATAAACTTGAAATAAAGAAAGCGGTTGAATCTGCTTACAATGTT
>DASZPC010000537.1:0-3770 GCA_035550455.1 Chitinophagales bacterium
AAATCCTTCATCATAGCTGGCAGGGTGGGAGGTTCCACCGGCCCATAAAATTTTACATTGCTGTATTTTTTCAGCGCTTCGGCTTTAGGGGTTATTACCCTGCCTATAAACCTGAACTCAAAACCCGGCTTTGCTTTAATCATGTTCTCCAGCAGCTCAAAATCAAGGCGGTCGTCAACCGTTCCGGTATAACCTATTACCTTGTTTTTGCCGGGGCTGGTGGTGGGTTTTATTTCACCAAAGGCGCGGAGGTCAACCCCGTTTTTAACTACAAATTTAGGGGCCCTTGAAGCCTTGTTTTCCAACAGGGCGTCCGATGAAAATATAACCCCGTCTACACTGCACATAAAATCTTTTTCCAGCCGGGCGCCATGTTTGGCGGCCCAGGCAGCGGCATCAATATTATCGTAGCAGTAATAAAGTACCGGTTTGCCCGCAAAAACCTTTTTGGTGGCTTTACCAAAAAACGGGTTAAAGGCATTTACCACCACATCGGTGTCAAAATCAATTTTTTTCAGGGCGCGTTTTACCCTTCCGGCTACTATAGTGCTGTTAAGCCCCTCAAGTATTTCGTATATCGTTTTGTTGCCCGCCCAGTTAAAGGGGATGATGGGCGGCAATGACAATACATAAATAGTGCCGCCGTTTTCCAGTTTTACTTCCTGTAAACTTTCTGCCTGTCCGGTTATGCGCTTTACCGGCATAAAGGGTTTCGATTTGGCAGTAAGCACATCTTTTAAAGTATAGGCATAGTCAATATACAGCACGCGGTGTTTTACTGCCAGTTCCTTTGCCAGTTCTACCGTCGATTTCATGTAGTCGCCGTTCCAGCTGGGGAAAGCCCAATACACTATGTTCAGTTTACGCTTAGCCTGCATAACGCTTAAATTGCTTTTTAATAAAGGCACGGAAACGGCTGCGTTTGCGTGGTATTTCGCCCAGGTATTTGCTAATGTGCTGTTCGTTGGTATTTACCAGCACGCCTTTAATAGAAAGGTTGGCGGTTTTCCATCCATCCAGCATTTGCATTTGGTATTCATCCAGCTTTTGGCTGGCATCGAAAAACAAAAACAGTTGGCCTATCTGTTCCATCACCTGTGGCGGCTGTTGCTCGGCAAATGTTTTTTCCGAAACAATAAAGCAGTGCTGCAGGTTGGCGCCTTCCGCTTCTTTAATATTTATCACTTTCATGGGTTGCCCTTGCTCCGTCATAAATGCGGCCATCTTATCAAGGTAGCCCTGCATAAAGGCAACGGTACAGTTAAAGGGTATTGCAAGAAAAGCACTTCCGTTTTTACCTGTTTTATTTTCCATGGTTATTTGCCAACGTTCCATTGCCCGGGTGTCCATTTCATTGAGTGTTGTGGGCGCTATATGCTTGGCCATAAAAGCAGTGGCCGCCTTTAACCCGGTAATCTTTTCCATGCGCAGGGGCGAGGCCAGGCTGTTGTCTATGTATTCCTTAATAATCAGCAACGCTATCGAAATAATAAGGCAGCTCATTACCCCGGCTATTACCAGTATAAACCTTTTTGATGGGTTAGGCACCAGCGGCAGGTCGGCATCGTCAATTACTGATACATTTTCAGAAACCTCCAGGTTGCGCTCGCGCAGTATGGCCTGGTTCAGGCTGTGCAGCAGGTTCAGGTATTCTTTTTCGGCAGTTTCCACCTCGCGCTCCAGCTTGTTCAGTTCCGAACCCATAGGGGCATAGCGTTCAAACACCTTATCAAATTCTTCTTTATTGCTGTTCAGTACTTTCAGCTTCGCTTCTGTTTCCTGCTTGTTTATGGTAAGGTCCAGCCATTGGTCGAGCAGTTTTTTGCCCGGCAGGCCCTCGGTGGTATTGTTTAGCGAGTAAAGCTTGTCAACACTTTCTTTCAGGTTGCCTTTCAGGTTTTCTATTTGCGGCGTGTTCATGGTAGAAACCGTGCCAGTTTTAACCGCATCGAGGCCTGCTTTTGTTAACTCGCTGGCCAGGCTGTTAGTAGTTTGTACAATCTTATCGCTTTGCAACTGTACCAAAAAGCGGTTGCTTATTTTGCTTTGTACCTGCGCCAGTGCGGTTTGGTAACCTTCCAGTTCTTCTTCCAGCGAAAAAATGTTTTTGCTGATGTCTTCGTTCTGATCGGCAATGTATTTTGTTTGCTCGTAGTAGTTAATTACCCGGTTCTCGCTCCTGAAAGCCTTTAGCGATTGTTCCGATACTTCCAGCTTGCCTTTGGCAAGCGCGGTTTGTTCGCGGAAATATTTTACCGCCTGGTTGGCTTCGCCCACGCGCATATCCTTATATGTGCGCAGAAAAATATCGGTGGTAATATCCAGTGTTTTCTTACAGGTAAAAGGGTCTTCGCAGGTGTAGCTTATCTTTAACATATCGCTAAAGCCCACGCGTTCTGCTTTAATATCCTCCAGCGTTTTTACGTTAAAAGGGTTTTTCATATCGCCGTAAATCAACTGGTATATTTCGCTTTGGCTGCCTTTTGCCAGTTGCAGCATCAGGTACTCTTCGGTTTCAATTTCATCGCTCTTTTTATAATGGGCAATAAACGCATCGTTTATTACGGCGTTTAACTTGCTGTTTTTGCTGTTTTCGAGCAGGTCTTTTAACTGCTTATTGTTATGCAGCATGTAGGTTAACAGCTTTATGCCCACCTCGGTGCGCGTTTCGCGCGAGCCAATAATATTGATTAGGTTATCGAACCGTGAGTTTACGGCGTGGAAATCAATTTTATTTTCAAAATCGTTATCGGGGTTAAAGCCCGAAGCAATACCCGTGTATATAACCATTTGCGAGGTATAGGTTTTCGGGATATTGCGGGTAAGCAGAAATACGCCTATACCAACAATAAGCGGGAAATAAATTACCCACTTTTTATTTCTGATAATAAGCTGTACAAAATCTAACAACGACATTTTACTGTGGTTTATAACTGCTAAGCGGAACCCCTACTAACTGTTCCAGCTGCATGTAATAATTTTTCAAATCATTAACCGCAAGTTCGTAGTCAACCTGCGCTTTTGTATATATTTCGGTTACCCGGCTCAGTTCGCCTATTTCCAGGCTGCCTTCAGTAAATTCTTTCTCGGCCATTTTTACGTGGCTGTAAGCCGCAAAATCTGCCGAGCTCCGTATTTTAAGTATGTTACGCTGCGCCAGTATGTTGTTGTACAAAATGGTTATCAGTTTGCGCAGGTCCATATCCAGTTCATCCCGTTTAAATTCCGATACTTTCTTTTCGGCATTATACACCTGCACCTGGTTTTTATAGCCAAACAGTTGGTATAGCGAAAACGATACGGTGGCCCCGGTGCTATAACCGGTTTCAAGCTGGGTTATAAGCGGGTTGCCGTAATTGCCATATTGTATACCGGCATTCAGTTTCACCGCGTCCAGCAGTATTTTTTTTACGCGCTTAGCGTCGGCGGTGTTTTTTTCAATTAGGGCGTCCTGCCCTTTAAGGGTGGGGCTTAGCAATTCGGCCCAGGCATATAAAGTATCCAGCGGAGGCAGTATTAGTTCTGCGGTGGTATCAACCGGCGCCGGCAGCGTATCGCTTACCGAGGCTTTAACGCTGGTAGCGGCGCAAACCAACATGCTTGCCATTAAAAAAATTATGCCTGTACGTAAAGCGGTTTTCATACGTTCTCGGTCTGTATTAATGCTGGGAATGTTTTTATAAAAATTTTAAGGTCAGTCCTTAACGACCATGTGCGTGCATACTGTTTATCGAGGTTAATGCGCTCGGCTTCCGATACATGGTCGGTGC
>DASZPC010000538.1:0-4043 GCA_035550455.1 Chitinophagales bacterium
CAGCTTTTATGCCCAGTGCGCCCCCACCATTACCGGGGCATCATTGGGTTATTACCCCGTGCTGGATTCGGTAGTATTATCGCTGGCGTATAACGGGCAATACGGGCCTTGTACAGCGCCCGTTAATATTAGTGTATATGAACTTAACCAGGACCTGGACTATTCCACTACTTATTACACCACCTCCTCGGCACAGGTAAAAACCCCTGCTATTGGGCAACTAAACGGTTTTGTGCCCGACTTTTATGACAGCGTGGTTTTAGGCTCGGGTGTGGCCATTGCCCCCAACCTTCATATCAGGCTATCGGACGACTTTGGCAACCGCCTTTTGCATGCCGACTCGACTATTTGGTACGATGATTCCAGCTTTTACACTTTTATGAAAGGGATTTATGTTACCAGCACCTCGGCCAGCACCGGCAATGGTATGATGTACATGAACCTTTCGTCGGGCATTTCGGGCATTACTTTGTATTACCACACCTATTATTCTACCGATACGGTTGGCCAGGTAGTGTACTACGAGGCGCTTCAGCTATCGTTCCCCGGGGCTGTCTTTAATCATTTTGATAACCTGTATAACAGTACTGCCGCACAGGCAGCCGTACTTGCCGGCAACAGCAGCAACAATGCCGATAAGGTGTATATGCAGGGCGGGGGGGGCGTTAGGGGAAAGCTTGTAATTGCAGGCCTTGACACCCTTAGCCGCAAAACCGGGATAAATAAGGCTGAACTGGTGGTTACCCAATCGGTGGCCGATACACAATTTGCCGCCCCAACCGACCTTAACCTGCTGCGCATTGATGATGCAGGTAATGGGCAGGCCCTGGAAGACGCCTACACCACCAATTACGGCGGCACACGCACCACCGAAACGGTAAATGGCGCTACGGTAACACGCTACAGATTTAATATTACCCGTTACTTTCAAAAATTGGTACAGGGGGTTTACAACAATAATGGTTTAATTTTACAAGTACCATCGGGATATGTTGCGGCCGACCGCCTGGTGCTAACCAATCCGGTTAACGATAAAAACTACCGGATATTGCTAGTGGTAACTTATACAAAACTTTGATTTATGTGCGGAATAGTAGCGTACATTGGGCATCGTGAGGCTTACCCAATTTTGATAAAAGGCCTTAAAAGGCTTGAATACCGGGGTTATGACAGCGCCGGTGTGGCGTTGCTAAATGGCCGGTTGAACATATATAAATGCAAGGGCAAGGTAAGCGACCTGGAGCACAACGCGGAGGGTAAAAATATAAGCGGGCACCTGGGTATGGGCCATACACGCTGGGCCACCCACGGCGAACCGAACGATGTTAACTCGCACCCGCACCTTTCACAATCAGGGGAAATAGCCATTATCCATAATGGTATTATTGAAAACTATGCCACACTGAAAGAAGAGCTTTTGAAACGCGGGCATGAGTTTGTAAGCGACACCGATACCGAGGTACTGGTACACCTGATTGAAGATATAAAGAACAACACCAACGCATCGTTAGAAGAAGCGGTACGCCTTGCCCTGCACGAAGTAGTAGGCGCTTATGCCATTGTAATTATTTCGAAAAACGACCCTACCAAATTAATTGGCGCCCGTAAAGGCTCGCCACTTGTAGTGGGTGTTGGCGATGGCGAATATTTTATGGCCTCCGATGCCACGCCAATTATTGAATACACCCGCAATGTTTCGTACCTGAACGATGGCGAAATTGCCTACATAAAAGATGGCAAGCTAACTATCAAGACCATACAGAACATTGAAAAAACGCCTTATATACAAACACTTGAACTGAACCTGGAGGCCATTGAAAAAGGCGGGTACGAGCATTTTATGCTCAAAGAAATACACGAGCAGCCACGTTCCATTTACGATTCGTTGCGTGGGCGTTTCGACCCGGTTACCTGTACTTTTGCCATGCGCAGCTTAAAGGAGTACGAAACCAAGATTAAAAACCTTAAACGTATTATCATAGTGGGCTGCGGTACATCCTGGCACGCAGGGCTGGTAGGAGAATATTTGTTTGAAGATATTGCCCGCATACCTGTAGAAGTTGAATATGCATCAGAGTTTCGTTATCGTAACCCGGTTATTAATGAGGAGGATTTGGTAATAGCCATTTCACAATCGGGCGAAACAGCCGATACACTGGCTGCTATTGAGCTGGCCAAAGAAAAAGGCGCTACCATATTCGGATTGTGCAATGTGGTTGGCTCCTCTATACCGCGGGCATCGCACGCAGGGGCTTATACCCATGCCGGGCCCGAAATAGGCGTAGCCTCCACCAAAGCATTTACTGCGCAGGTAGCCGTGCTTACCTTATGGGCTTTCGGTTTCGCCTCGTTAAGGGGTAAGGCCACCCAGCAGGATTTGCGCAACGCTTTTTTAGAGCTGGAAGCAATACCCGAAAAAGTAGAAAAAACCCTGTTATGCGAAAAGCAGGTAATTGAAATTGCCCGCCTTTTCGAGGATGCCCACAACTTTTTGTACCTGGGCCGGGGCTATGGTTTTCCGGTGGCACTAGAAGGTGCTTTAAAGCTGAAAGAGATATCGTACATACATGCCGAAGGTTACCCGGCTGCCGAAATGAAACACGGCCCTATTGCCCTGATTGACGAGGCTATGCCGGTGGTGGTAATTGCCACGCGCAGCGGTATTTACGAAAAAGTAATAAGCAACATACAAGAAGTAAAAGCCCGTAAAGGGAAGATAATAGCCATTGTTTCAGAGGGCGATGATAAAGTGCGCAAAATGGCCGATTATGTAATTGAAATCCCTGCTACAAAGGAATACCTTGAACCGTTGGTGGCTACCATACCTTTACAACTACTTTCATACCACATTGCCGTAATGCGCGGCTGTAATGTTGACCAACCCCGCAACTTAGCCAAGAGCGTAACAGTGGAGTAACCACTTTCCAAGCATCTGTTTAAGCTCCATTTGAGGCATTTGATGCCTGATAATGGCATTTTTGCATACTCACCTAGCCGCAATCGGCAATTTTGTCATTAATTTTTCAAAAAACAGGACAAAACGACACTAAAATAACATTGGTACCCGTTTTGAATAACAACAGGCACATTGCAAAAATTTAAAACCTAAAAAATTAATAGTTATGACAATGCTAACATTAAAACCAGAAAAAGGACGGGTAGCAGTTCCCGCTTTCTCAAACCTGCTTGAAAACTTTTTTGAAAGTGATTTCCCCACTTTCTTTAGCAACGAAATGCGCCAATGGGCACAGCCTTCGGTAAATATTAAAGATACCAAAGAGGCCTACCTGATTGAAGTAGCCGCCCCCGGCTTTGAAAAAGAAAACATTGGTATTAAGGTGGAGGATAACATCCTTACTATCAGCGCCGAGGCCAAAGAAGACAAGTTAGAAGAAGGCGAAAGGTTTACCCGCAAGGAGTTTTCGCACACTTCGTTTAAGCGTAGTTTTACCCTGCCTAAAACAATAGTAGCCGATAAAATAAATGCCGGTTACGAGAAAGGTGTGTTAAAGGTAACCTTGCCAAAAATGGAAGAAGCCAAACAAAAAGGCGCTGTAGAAATTAAAATAAGCTAATTGGTTTTGTGCAGTTGAAAGGTGTAACTGGTGTTGTAAAGCCCCGGCATTAATTGCCGGGGCTTATTATTTTAGAACTGCCAACTATTGCGGCATTGTAAGCACAAACCAATGGCAGATGATAGCGCCCATAATTACAGAGCACACAATCCAGAATCCGGCGTTAATGGCTATGTATTTAAACCCTTTGCGTTCAAAAAGGGCATTTACACTAATAACCGGCAGCAGGGCAAACACACCAAAAATAGCCCCGTGCAAAGCCCCATGCCGGTAGCGGCGGTAGCTGGTAGCGTGTAAGGTAAGGCTATCATGCAGCCATTTAGTTACAACAGGGTTTGGCTGGGTGTTCGGCTCGGGGGTGGCCAGCGAAAATAAGTGCATTTGATGTATAACCGTTGAACTCAGCGCTACCGAAAGAAGAAGACCCATAATATAAGTTACAATAAAAACCAGGGCCATATTCATGCC
>DASZPC010000539.1:0-9099 GCA_035550455.1 Chitinophagales bacterium
AAAGTGCAGGATAATTTCATTGAACTCATCAAGCAGAAAACTGTTCAATTGGGATTAAAAGTTTCGGTTTAAAATGGATGCCGACTAGCTAATCAGCTTACCAACCTGATGGGTAAGCTTTTCAACTTACAATTTTTGTAACAACTAATCTTTTGGTATTTCCCTGCCAAGTAAAACCGCTAAACTCGGCGGTATGAGCAGTGAAATAAAACTAATAGTAATTACAGAAGAGAACCTGGTGAACCTAATCCGTGAGGTTCTTCATTCAGAAATCGAACGGCTTGAACAAAAATTATTGACTACGAACACCCAAAAGCTATTTGGAGATAGATTGTGGAAGAAAGATGTAGCTCAACTACTCGGTGTTTCTATCAGGACAGTAACCTGTTATGCGAAGAAAGGCACCTTGCCTAAAGCGAAATTGCATTTTAACGGGAAGCCTTATTGGGAAAAGGAAGAAGTAGTTGCTGCAATAAAAGCTAACGACTTGAATTGGAAATACAACTTATAGAAGCACAGTATTAGCATGAGGACAATACAAAAATATGTCGGTTACTATTTACAAAGACGGAAGATATGGGAGGGTAAAAAGGATTATCCCAGGCCGCTAATGGTTTCATTTTGCTACCATGCAAAGTATCTGACCACAACAATCGGTCTAAGAGTTTCTGAGAATAATTGGGATTACGGCAAACAAAGAGTAAAGATTGGAGTTAAGAATGGTGCGGAGATAAACCAATATTTAGATAAGCTCGCTGAAAAATTAAATGACATTTATTTCACCGCATTAAGCCAGGATATACAAATCACTAATGCTTATCTGCTGGCGCAACTAAAGCGTAGCGAAACCAAGGAAGGTGAACAACCAAAAACGTTTTGGGAGTATTATGACGAATACTTAGTCGTGAAAAAACGTGTTATAAAGCACAGCAGCTATAAGTCTTCTATGACCGCTTATAACCGGTTCAAAGAATTCTGCAAGCGTGAAAAACTATTAGCGGTAAAGTTTGAAGATATTACCCCACCACTGCTTGCACGATACACCGACTTTCTCATTAGCCATCGAAATACCAACAACACAATCCACTCTAAGTTAAAGCAGATAAGGCGGTTCATGTCGTATGCAAAGAGATTAGACCTGCATTCTAACCTTACCTACAAAGAATACAACGTATCTCCACAGGTAAAGATTATCACCTTTCTTGAACGGGATGAAATAAAGCAGTTAATGGAAGTGCAACTCGATTCTTATCTTGAAACAGCTTCGCGCGATTTACTTCTGTTCGGTTGTTTTACTGGGATGCGGTATAGCGACATTAAGAACCTAAAGCGGACAGATATAAAAGAGCACCGGTTTGAAGGAATGGAATCCGTGTTTCATGCGGCTCACATTCGTCAGGTAAAAACCTCCAAAGAAACAGTCATTCCCTTATTGCCGGAGGCGCTATCAATACTTAAGCAATACGAAAACATGAGAGGAGAATATGCGTTACCTCAGTTTCCTCTTCAGACGGTAAATAATGCACTCAAGATTGTTGGGCAAAAGGCAGAGTTAACCTGCCAACAGAAAACGGAAGTATTTGTGGGTGTTGAACGAATAACTGATTACGTGCCGAAATGGAAAATTCTTAGCACCCACATCGGACGCAGAACCTTTGTAACCATTGCCGCAACAAAAGGAATACCTATCAATGTTGTTGCTTCTATTACCGGCCAAAACCCGGCAACAACCATGAAGCATTACATGGGTGTTGTAAGTGCAGAGAAGTTTAAAGAGATAACGGAAAAGTTCAAATTCACTTAGATTAGAGTCTTAAATAAGGCTGGAATAGGCAAAATCTGTAAACAATACTGGAAGCCTGATAGTTTATCTGCGGGGCCGCAATACCACAAAGTTGTTCCTCAGTGCGAATCGATAGACTGTTAGCAGAAGGCAAGCGCGAATTACATTTTTTGTAACATTACCTAAATTACTTCTTGGAGAATAATTCAAGGCCCCCACTAAGAGACACTACCTTATAATCAGTCTTGAGCGTATTTAATTCGTCTAAGTCCTCAACAGGATAGAAGGTTTGGATTCTTACAAAGGGCATGGTTTGCCCTGCTACTTGTCGCTGTAAAACGTCGCCGGTTCTGATGCAATACGGCACCCCGTTATAATTGATGGAAATCTTAGCAACTGAATCATTTTTGTAAAGACCAGAATCCTCAATTTTCTTAAGCATACTACGTAACTGCTCCGGTAATTTCCGGTAATGAAAGTCTGTATTATGAAACGATTTTCCTGTATTATATTTTTTCGTCAGTGCAGAATAATGTCGAAACAATATGTGTAGAATTGTGCATTCCGTTAGTTCAATATCGATACCATTTAAGGTGAAAAACAAATCTGCTTTATCCAATTTCTCAACCTCTTCTTTCATCATCAAGTAGGCATACTTAGATTGAAGAATTATCCCTCTTTTTATCAACCGGTATTTAATCGTGCCCTTCATGTAAAAATCATTCTTGAATTCCGGTTGTTCATCCAGTTGTCTGATTTGTTCATCCGTCTCTACTTTGGCGCAGTATAAACTATCTCCAGGGTTACTTGCTTGCATTTTTTTATACCAACTATGCGCTTCTGATTCAAGGTAGGCTAAATCTGCCTGCGCTTCCTGAGCGCCAACTTCCCTTTTATACTTTGCCGGATTTTGCTTTACCTCATCCAAATCAAAAGAGGATAAGTCTTCAGTAGTGAGCGAAACCGGTTTAAAATATTTTATCCCGCCAGTTAAATCCTGCCAATACCAAATATAGGTTGTCTTAAATCTGAAATCAGCACATTCGGGAAAATCTTCTGCCTTTGAATTGGGTAAAAAGGTCGGGATGTATTTACAGAAAAAGGTTTTCTCTAATTCGGTAAGCTGTTTTCCCGCTACAACTCTTTTATGAAGCTTGTCAAAATCGACTTTCGCCGCATCTAAGTCTGCATTATTGAATAGTTCTATTTCAGGTTCGGTAAACTTTGGTCTTGTTTTCATAAACATATATGCGTTTATCGACTTAATATTTGTAGAGCTTTTTCAAAATTCTCTTTGGCTTTAATATCTCCCGATTTCAACCTGCGGATATAAGTATCAAAATGAGCTTTGATTGCTGGCATAAATTTATTTAGGTCAATGAACACGATTTGGTACTGAGGGTTATATGAAAAAATAGTGTCTTTGGGAAAATTCGGCTCATTTTGGTCTAATATCATTATGCCCTTTTTCGACATACCATTATGATAAAAACCGCACCGACCGTGTTCATAAAGTATTGTGAGAGCCTCTTTTCTTATATCAGATTGCCAGCTTAATATATTTGGGAACACGGATAGAAAGCCCTCTTTAAAAAATAGCCGCGATTTGTTGTGACTATCTTCTCCCCTCTGGTAAATAGAAATTGTTTCAAAATATGAAAAGAGGAGATGTAAAGTTGCAAGTCCCGCATGAGGCCTTTTATATAAATCCTCGGCCCAATTAAGAAACCACCCCTTCATGCGGTCCTCAAATATATCTACAGCCCTATCGAATGTGCCGTCCACGTCATCAGAAGTAAAATTTGGGCTTATGCAGGTTTTAATTTGAATGTTCATGAACAACGTTTTGGTTAATAAATTTTTACTGAATGGGGGTAATCGTAAAGGTTACTCCTATCTCAATTTTGCAATGGAAATTCTCTCCGGCTAATCTATCACGAACTTCTAAAATCTCGTTTATAAAATTTGCCTCAAGAAATTCCATCCTTGATTGCATTGCTATGCTACCATCTTGAAGTAATGTATAAATGAAAGACCTCAGCATAGTATTCGGGTATTCTATAGATTGGAATGTATCATAAGTAGAGTCGTTAAGAGAAGAAAATATTTCATCCATACAGCATTTATTTAATTATAGGAAGATAGATTATTCTGATACAATATAAGGAATCAACCATCCCTTTTTATATCTGCTACTATATTGCTAATCCAAGCAAATGAAAAATATGAGTAAAGGCATTTTAGGAATTGAGTTGGAATTTCTAGAAGAGATTCTGCGCAGCATAGTGCGTCAAGAAATGGCAGAGATGAGAGACGAAATTAAACAGACACTCATATCTAAGCGAGAATCCCTTCTTCAAGAAGAGCGTCTCCACATTGACCAAGTAGCAGAACTATTTGATGTTACACGGCACACAATACATAACTATCGAAAAAATGGCACGTTGCCTGAGCCAAAACGCGATATATCAGGTCGCCCCTATTGGACAATCGACCAACTCGAAATAGCAATGAAACTTCGCGGCATCAAAACCAATTATCCTATATAAAGTTCGATTCTTCATTGCTACTTGTCGCGCGCTATGCACGTAACCACTCCTCCTTCTTCACCCCAAGTCTAACTTTCTTTTTAAATACTGAGTGAGTTTTCTTTGTCCGGAAGGCTGGTTATCAGCCCTCGGAATTATCTCTCTAACGTTCTCTTCCCAAAATTTGGAGGAATTCCTAACTTTGTTCTACAGCCGTCCGGTCCGCAGAAAGTCCCGAAAGGGGCTTTGCTGTTTTATAACTCGCCTATGTATAAGATTCTCAGGCTTTTTAATGCTGTTAAATAATTGTTAGCGCTGTTTTATTGCTATTTTTGCCGGGCTGGCATTACCAATTAAACAACCATCTTTTCCGCATGAAAATGAAGGTTTACAGGTTATTGGGCTGTTTTGTCCTTATAGGGTTAGGTATGTCGGTAGCTGCACAGGCCGATACCGCTAATGTGGTTGTTACTAATGTAAGCTGCAACGGGGGCAATAATGGCTCCATACTTTACAATATTACAGGCGGGCCAGGGCCAATAAAATACACCTGGAGCAATGGGGTAACCGGGTATGCCACCGGCAACTGTACTTATGCGGTAACATTGAACAACCCGGGGGCGTCTTTGTCGCAATTTCAGGTAAGGGTAGATGTGAACCTTGCGCCCGGTATGAACGCCGATTTTTCGGATATTGTTTTTATTGATTCAGTTGGTAATTCATATCCTTTCTGGCTTACTAATTTCCCTACCGCCACCAGTGCCGTGTTTTGGGTTAGGGTGCCTTACATACCACCGGGTATTTCGGTGTTTTACCTTTCATTTTGTGGTAATGCTGTTCATTCGCAAAGCGACCCCTCCTCTACCTTCGAGTTTTTCGAGGATTTTGATGGTGGAACCATGGGGGCATGGGCGGGTTCTTGCGTCAATATTGATGTGGGTGGCGAAACCTGCAATTCCAGCGTTACATCGGCGCAGTATTTCTCGCCGGGGTACAGCCTTTATCTTACGGGCGCTTCCAGTTGTTTTACACCGCCATACAGTGGTGCGGGCGCTTTGGTTACCGAAACGGTGCCCCTGGTTAACGATTCGCTGGTAGTTGATTATGAAGACCGTGCCACTGTTACGTTATATGGTTATTGCAGTGGCGGTACCAGTACTACCAACACGGTGTTTGCCAATGGGGTATCGTTAGGAAACGGCTGGAGTGTGGGCCAGGGGGGTACTTGTGCCACTAATACCGGTAACTGGCGGGCCGAAACCTCCTTACCTTTTGCAGTTACCACCGGCTCTGCCCAAATTGGCCTGCAAACTTCGGGGGGCGACTGCGATAACTCCGAAGGTTGGTTCGATGATGTGCGTATCCGTAAATACCGTACTTACCCGCCCGTAGTAACCCTTGACACCACTCCGCAACTTGCTTTAGACAGCCTTACTGCCGGAACCTACACATTAACCCTTACCGATATTAATGGTAATCCGGTAACACGCACTATAACAATCACCGAACCGGCTTCATTACAACTGGTTATTGATTCGGCGAATAACCCATGTAATGGCAGCGGTAATGGACAGGCATGGGTTAACGTAACCGGCGGCGCCTCGCCTTATACTTTGCTATGGACCGGCGGTGGCAGTACAGATACTATCAGTAATCTTTCGCCGGGAACTTATACGGTTACTGTAACCGATAATAACTCCTGCATTGATTCAGCAACAACACATATAACTGCCGTTGCGCCTTTACAGGTATCGGTTTTAACAGATAGTGTATTATGTTATGGCGAAGCAACAGGTTCAGCCTGGGTGGTTGTTTCAGGCGGGCAGGCACCCGCCCAACCCCTATGGAGCAACAGTGCTTATACAGATACCATTACCGGCCTTACTGCCGGGGTTTACACCGTTACAGTTACCGATGCTGATAATTGTACAGCCAGCAGCAGTGCCATCATCAATCAACCGGCTGCTGCTTTGGCAGTTCAGGTTAGCATTTCACCAATAACCTGTTATGGTTTAAATAATGGCTCGGCCTGGGCAACCACAAGCGGCGGAACACCGGGATATACTTACGCCTGGAGCAACAGCTATAATACCGATACTATTTCAAATCTTGCCGCCGGAACTTACACTTTAACTGTAAGCGATATAGCTGGTTGTACTGCAACCAGCGCTGCCATTATACCGGCAGCCCCGGCGCAGCTAACCGTTACAATTGATTCTGTAAATATTTCATGCAACGGCGGCGCCGATGGGCAGGCCTTGGCAATAATTGCAGGCGGCGCCACCCCATACTCGGTAATGTGGAGTAATAATTCAACAGCAAATTCAATCTCGGCATTACAGGCTGGCACGTATACGGTTACTGTTACCGATTCGTTTAGTTGCACCGCTTCATCAAGTGTGGCGCTTACACAACCACAACCAATTAATATAACCACAACAGGCTACCCGCCAACTTGTAATAATGCCAACTCTGGCAGTGCTGCTGCACTGGTTACCGGTGGGGTAAGCCCATATCTGTATAATTGGTCTACCGGCTCAGCAACCGACTCTGCTGTTGGCCTCAGTTCAGGAACATACAACTTAACCGTTAGTGATGCCAATAGCTGTATTGCACAGGCTGCTGTTACGGTGCCACCTGCGCCTACTATTTCGGTTCAGCAGCAAGCTGTGCAGGCGGCTTGTGTTGGTGTGGCTAATGGAAGTATTTCAGTGCAGGCTGGCGGTGGTAGCAGCCCCTACACCTATCTTTGGAGCAACGGAAACACTACCGCTATGGCTACCGGGTTTGCCTCAGGCACAGTTTCGGTTACGGTTACCGATGTTAATGGGTGTTCTGCTGCTTTAGCAGGTGTTATACCAACTGATAACTTCGGGATAACAATAGTTGCCCAGCCTGATACCATAATTACAGAGGGCGATGAGGTTACACTTTCGGTATTAGGCGCCAATCCGGTATCTGCTGTATGGAACCCCATAGTAACATTTGTGGACGATTCAGGCCTTAGCGTTTTGGCCGCGCCAACTGTTTCAACTTTGTATAATGTAGTAGCTACATCCGGCAACGGCTGCACGGCTGCACAATCCATACAAATTACCATTCAACAGAAACCCCTGTGGTTTATTCCATCAGGTTTCTCTCCCAACAACGATGGGGTAAACGATTTATTCCATGTTATTTTAAAAGGGCCTGTTGAACTGGAATCGCTTACTGTTTATAACCGTTGGGGTGAAAAGGTATTTGAAAGTGCCCTTCGTACACCCGGTTGGGATGGCACTTACAAAAATATACCGCAACCCATGGGTGTTTACGCTTATGTAGTTGTGCTTAAAGACTTATTGAAAACCACCGATAACCTGATGGTGGAAAAAGGAAATGTAACTTTAATCAGGTAACAAATCCCTCTTTAGTTTTTTAATGCTTTTTCAATGGCGGTTATAACTTCCTGCTCAGTAACCTCGGTTTTAGGAGCAAAAGAGGTTATTACCTTGCCATCGCGGCCAACCAGGAATTTCTGAAAATTCCATTTTACCGGCGCATCAATAACGCCGTTTTCCGATTTTTGCGTAAGGTAAGAATACAACGGCGCTATATCGCCACCCTTAACCGAAATTTTGGAAAACATAGGGAAGGTAACACTGTATTTAGTGGTACAAAAACTCTTTATCTCGCTATTTGAACCAGGTTCCTGCCCCATAAAGTTATTAGCCGGAAAACCCAAAACAACAAGGCCCTGGCCCTGGTATTTTTTATACAACTCCTCTATGGCTTTATATTGCGGGGTGTTGCCGCAAAAGCTGGCTACGTTTATAATAAGCAACACCTTGCCTTTATATTTTTCCAGGGCAACATCCTTACCATCTATGTCTTTCATAGTAAAATCATAAACGGTTTTAAGCGGTAGCAGGGCTGCGCTTAGTGCAACAAGGCAGGTGGCAATTATTGTTTTCATATTTTTTAGTTGTTTACATGCAAACAAGCAGGTACATGTTTTGTTTGCTTATTGCTTACCAAAGTTAATGGAAAGAATGTACCGGTGCGTTAAAAAAAACTTAATGGGTTGGTATAGGCTTAGTTTTCGTCGGTTAGTTTGTGTTTAACCGAAAGCAAAATCAGTTCGGCTACGTTGCGTACTTTCATTTTGGTTAAAATGTTTTGCCGGTGCGTTTTTACTGTTTCATACGAAATACCCAATATTTTACCTACTTCATCATGGCCATTTCCGCGCACTAATAGCAGCATAACTTCCCGTTCGCGTGGCGATAATACCTGCTTTAACTCAAAAGCATCAGAAGTATTCCTGAAATTATTTAGTGGTATTGGTACCGGGTTATTTACAAAGAAGTAGTCTAACTCCCCATTTTTTACTTTTAATAAAAAATCACCTATTACTTCGGGCTCGCTGTTTTTTATCAGGTAAGCCGAAGCGCCATGCAGGCGCGCCTTTTCAATCATTTTCTCGTCATCATATTGGGTAAGTATAGCTACTACTGTGTCAGGATAGTTTTGTGTAAGCTCCCCACAAATTTTAAAGCCATCATACCCCGGTAGGTTAAGGTCCAACAGCACTATATCAGGCGCCTGTTTTTTTATCTTTTTTCTGAAATCGCTATAGTTTGAACAGGTTTCAACCCGTTCCACAAAGGGCAACGAATCAAGGTATTGCCGCAAACCATTCAGGAAAAACTGATGGTCGTCCACGGCAAGGACTTTAAGCATGGGGGACATACGCACGGGTTCTAATCCTAAATGAATGTAAGTTACAAATAACTGATATGCAGGCAAATT
>DASZPC010000540.1:0-4803 GCA_035550455.1 Chitinophagales bacterium
AGACTTGATACGCACTTTATTGGTTTTGAAAAACTGGGCGCTGTTTTCAATTTCGATTCGGCCGATAGTTTTTACAGTGTGGAAGCCGGGCACCTGAAAGGCACTTATGTGCTGCTTGATGAACCATCGGTAACCGGTACCGCCAATATTGTTATGACAGCTGTAATGGCAAAGGGCAAAACCACCATTTTTAATGCCGCCTGCGAGCCTTACCTGCAACAGCTTTGTAGTATGCTTAACAGCATGGGCGCAAAGATAACCGGGGTAGGCTCGAACCTGTTGCACATTGAAGGGGTGGAATACCTGGGCGGCACCGCCCACATTATGCTACCCGACATGATTGAGATAGGTTCGTTTATTGGCCTTGCTGCCATGACCCAAAGCGAGTTAACCATAAAAAACTGCAAGGTAGGTATGCTGGGCAATATCATCCCCGTGTTTGAGAAACTGGGCATACAAATGGAAATAAAAGGCGATGATATTTATGTGCCCGCCCAGGAGCGTTACGCCATTCAGCGCTTTATTGATGGCTCTATACTTACCGTAGCCGATGGCCCCTGGCCCTTATTTACACCCGACCTTATTTCGATTGTGCTGGTGGTAGCCACACAGGCCAAAGGAAGTGTGCTTATCCATCAAAAAATGTTTGAGAGCCGTTTGTTTTTTGTAGATAAACTGATTGATATGGGCGCCCAGATAATTTTGTGCGACCCGCACCGTGCCAGTGTTATTGGTATTGACCGCCAGTATAAACTACGGGGTATAACGATGAGCTCGCCCGATATACGCGCTGGTGTGGCATTGCTTATTGCGGCTATGAGCGCCGAAGGTAAATCTATCATCAACAATATTGATCAGATAGACCGCGGCTACCAGCGTATTGATGAAAGGTTGAATGCACTCGGCGCTTCCATAAAACGGATATAATACAGCGCAACAGGTTAAAGCAAAGTTAATTAAGGCTGGCTTAAGCACAGGGTAATACCCGTTCAGTAATTTTAGCATTGAAATTTAAGGCAGTTCCTCCAACATGAAAACCCTTCCACTTACTATACTCTTTGTAATAACCGTTTTGCGCAGCCTTGCCTTTGGCAATGGCTATACGGTAAGCGGAACCGTGCTTGATTCAGCCACTGCCCAAACAGTACCTTTGGCTACGGTGGTTTTAAAAACGAAAGAAACCGATAAAATTTTCAGTGCTATAAATGCCGATGCAGACGGCGCTTTTAAGTTTGAGCAAGTACCTGCCGGTAGTTACACACTTACTATAGCTGCTGTAGGCTACAACACATTAATAATTGATGAACCGGTGACTGCTGACATAAACGGCCTTAAAATCATTGTCAGCACTTTCGGAAAAACACTTTCGGCGGCAGAGGTGGTGGCCGAAAAATCCTTGCTTACCAAAAATTCAGAGAAAACGGTTTTCAATGTGGCCAATAGCCCCGTTAACCAAACCGGCACTGCCGAAGATGTGTTGCGCAATATGCCCGGCGTTAGTGTTGACCAGAAAGGAAATGTATCGGTTATAGGCAAACAGGGGGTAAAGGTGCTGGTTGATGGCAAGCCTAATGCCCTAGCCCAAAGCGACCTGCCTACTTTCTTAAAATCAATACCGGCTAACTCCATAGAAGCCATAGAACTGATTACTAACCCATCGGCTAAGTACGATGCCGAAGGCAATGCCGGCATTATAAATATCCGCCTGAAAAAAGGTAAAAGCGATGGACTGAATGGCTCTATATCCGCCGGTTATGGCATACTAAACCACTACAACGGATCGGCCATTATCAACTACCGGAAAAACAAGATTAATGTGTTTGCCGATTACGGAGTTAACTATTCAAAAGCTAAAAACGAGTGGATTGAAAAGCGAATCATCAATTTTAATGATACCACCAATTATTACAATTTCGACAGCAAAGGTGTTTCGGCTCGCCTGAACAATAATTTAAAAGCAGGTATTGATTACACCATTGATGATAAAAATTCGCTGACCTACACTGCCGGGGGGAACTATGGATTATTTAAATGGAACAGCGATGCCCTGGCCGATAACCTGGATGGTAATGAGAATAAAACAGCCACTTACAACTCGGCGGATTATGAAACCTCAAACAACTACGTAGTAAGCAACGACGTGGCCTTTACACATAAGTTCGATACACTTGACCACCAGTTAGACATAGATATAGCCTATACTTATGTTCATGCCCTGCACAATACCTGGCTTAACTCTTCGGGTTATGATTCAACAGGCGCCTATAATACCGCCAACAGCCTGCTGCAACGCACTGCGGGCTTGAATAAAATACATAACGTAGTAGTACAACTCGACTATCAATACCCTTTTAAAAAATTACCCGGCTATAAACTGGAAGCAGGAATAAAAAACGAATTGACTACTAATGAAAATACCTATGATGTTTACCAAACCACTAACAATACCGAAAGTTACGATTCGCTGTTGAGCAATAAATTTTATTATACTGAAAACATTGCGGCCGCTTATTTTATGCTGAGTGGTGGATGGAAAAAATTACTAAGTTACTCGGCAGGGCTGAGGGCCGAGCATACTTATATACAAAGCAATACCGGCTCTGTAAACAAAAACTACATCAGCCTTTTCCCCAGCGCAACCATTGGTGTTGCGTTTAATGAAATGCACAATTTAAGCCTGAGCTATAGCAGGCGGGTGCAAAGGCCGCAGTTTAGGCAAATAAACAACACCATTTCGTATGTTGACCAATACACCACCTGGCAAGGCAATGCTTACCTTCTTCCTTCGTTCTCGAACCTGGTTAGCCTTAATTATACCATTATGGTTAAGCAACACATGTTTTCGTTTGATGCCAACGGCAATTTTGAAACTAATGTAATTACTGAAACTTCGCGGGTTGATAGCAACCGTATTACCCGGGGCGGTGTTTCAAACAGCACCGATAGCAAAACTTTTAACCTTAGTTTTTACACCAAACTTCAGCTTACCAAGTGGTGGGATTTGCAAATGAGCCATACTTATTCCTACGCTTACTATGCATTTAAGCAGGGAGTTAATACATCTGCCCTCCAGGGCTCATCCTACAACTTATGGGCCAGCACCAGCTTTAAATTCTGGAAAAATTGTGTGCTGCAAATAGGTGGTTGGTTTAATAGCCGGTCGGTTGGGCAACAGGGCTATACCTTACCGGTTGGAATGCTGAATGCAAGTATTAAAAAATCATTTTTTAAAGAGCACCTCACCGTTTCTGTTGCAGGCAACAATTTGATTAACTCTATGAAATTCAGGTGGAACATAAACAACAGCAATTTACATGATGAGGGAAGCTGGCAGGAATACAACCGGGTGGTAATGATTTCGCTTACTTATAATTTCGGTAGTAATAAACCGGCCATACCCCGCAAAGAAAAAGAAGGCAACGAAAGGCTGAACGACAGCGGTGGCCGTTAAATAAAAAAGCCCCGGAAATTCCGGGGCTTTCTGTTATAATGTATCAGCCAATTTATTTATTTGCTGGCTGTTGCGGTTGCTGGTTTTGCAATAACTGCTGAACCAGTTTGTTTAAATCTTCAATTTTCTTGTTTTGTTCGTCAATCATTTTTTGTTGCTCCTTCATGGCTTCCACTAAAACAGGAACCACCTGCACATAATCAACAACCTTAAGTTTTTCAAATTCAAGCTTTGCCGGACTGTTGGGTTTCGATTCAATGCCCCCCACAATTACATTTTTGGTAGCAACAGCTTCGGGCAATACGCTTTCAACCTGTTGTGCTATAAAGCCCATATAAACACGCGTATCGCCTTTTGATGACGGCATACGATCTGTGTTATACTGATAGGTTATGCCGCGCAGGCGCATGATTGTACTTAAAGCATTTTGGATAGGCGTTACATTCTTTTTAATAGTAGAATCCGACACATTGTAAAGGCCGTTAGCATAAGCCAGGCCACCGGTAAAGTAACCGCCATAACCGGTCCAGGTGCCGGTAATAGGTATAGAGCCAATTACGCCATATTGATTCGAGTAGCTGCCACTACCTCTTACCCCAATGCCTATACCGGTAGTGGCTAGGTCCAAACCGAATAAGCCTGCCGGAGAATAGGTGGTGCCGGTATAGAAAATAAGTCCTTCGCCGGCATTGTATCCCGAGGAGGTGTTTGTTTCGCCAATACCAACAGCAGCATTGTTTGTACTTGCGTTGGTTATTTCAATCGGGAAATAACCTGTGCCCGGCTGGGAAGCAGAATGGATATTAAGCAGGCCAACGCCGGTTTCGCCAGTTAAATAAGTGGTTGCCGGAGTAGCAGTACCTATACCTACTACATAGTTTGTACGGTCTTCATATATAGGGGTAACAGAACAGGTTGCTGATGAACCGTTTGAAACAAGTATATAATTGGCACTATTACAACCCACCGGACCAGTTGCGCCCGTAGCGCCTGTACTACCGGTAGGGCCGGTGTTACCCATTGCACCGGTTGAACCCGTACCGCCTGTTGCACCGGTTGCGCCGGTATTCCCTGTTGCACCCGTTGAGCCAGTAGCCCCTGTAGGGCCAGTACCACCAGTATGCCCTGTTGCTCCTGTACTTCCGGTAGCCCCGGTAGCACCCGTACTTCCCGTTGAGCCTGTCCCACCGGTTGAACCGGTAGCCCCGGTAGGACCAGTACCCCCAGTAGCGCCAGTATTACCCGTTGCGCCTGTGGCACCAGTAGAACCGGTATTGCCTGTTGCGCCAGTGGCTCCTGTGGCTCCTGTAGAACCAGTATTTCCTGTGGCACCTGTACTTCCGGTTGCTCCG
>DASZPC010000541.1:0-1711 GCA_035550455.1 Chitinophagales bacterium
TTGCATTGATAAAGTGTTCAAACGTGGTGGCCCAGCCCTCGTCCATGTAACCGTAGCGGGTTTCGTTGATACCCATGTAAAACGGAAAATAGGTGTGCGCCATTTCATGATCCTGCAAAAGCTCGGCATCGGCAATATCCGGGTCGTGCGAGTCGTTCACCATCATCGGGAACTCCATATCCGCAAAACCCTGGAAGGCGGTCATCTTGGGGAAGGGATAGGGTACGCCCGGCCAGTTATGTGAAAAATAATTTAAGGCATGAACGCCAAACTTCACCGCCTGGTGAAAATCGGCCGACTGGTCGGCATAGGCAGCCTGCATGCTCGCGCGGCGATGTGCGGCATCGTCGACCAATGTACTGGCGGCATCCCAGTCGTAATGGTCGCTGACGCCAACAGCCATATCGCTGATATCATCGGCTTTCCATATCCAGGTATTCATTGCATTTTGTGCGGTGATGTCTTTTTTGGCGACGTCGGCAGGTGTTACGATGTGCACCACCGAGTCGGTGGTCATCGACTGCTGAAGCCGGTCAATGTACTCGGGCTGTAAAACCTGTTTGGGATTTTGAAGGGTACCCGTGGCCCATACGATAAAGTTTTTGGGCACAGTAACCTTGAGTGTATAATCGTTAAAGTCGTTATAAAACTCCTGACGGTCGTTAAATTCCAGCCTGTCCCAGCCATTATAATCGTCGTATACCGAAACGCGGGGGTAAAAATAGGCGATGTAAAAAGTGGTCGGGTCTATCACACCCTCGCGTCCCCTGCCGGTAGCCAGCTCGTAGTGCCAGGCAATGTCAAGCTTTACTGAATCATGGGGCATCAGCGGCGATGATAAACGTACATACTGGTTAGTGGTTCGGGCTGTGGCGTTGGTCCATTCCTTTTTTTCGCCGCCGACCGATATGGTGTCCACCTGCATGCCGTCGGTAATATAGTCAAGCCCGGCGCTCCTGAACCTGGTGGCACCGGCGCGGTGTATGTTCATGATCAGTTTCATGTTGAGCATTTTCAGCGTGTCGGGGCTGTTGTTGAAATAGGTGATCTGCTCGTGTCCGCGTAGGGTTTTGTCAGGCGGCATCACGGTTATGCTGATGAGGTAACAGCCGTGATTTTGCCAGTAATTTTTACCGGGCTTGCCATCCGTGGAACGGGTTTGATTCTCATAGGCCTTTTTTACATCGCGGGGTATGTACAGGTTTTGTGCTTTCGACTGTACAAACAGCAGGCAAAGCAAAACGGGTACGAAAAGTAACTTCTTCATCGGAGGTGTTATTAAGAGTACAGTTAAGGGGCTAAATATATGAAAGCGGCAGGTAATTTGGCCCCTGTATCCTTTATTTTACCGTATAGCCGAACAGCGTTTCGGTTTCGTGCAGCGTATCGAGGGTGTTGGCGCCGGCAAAAACAATGCCGGCATCTTTTTTAGATGAGGGAATGCCGGGAACAGTTATTAAACATACCGGTAACAAAACTCTATTTGCCGGAAAAAAGCCGGTAAATTACTTTATTGTATAACTGGTAAGGGTTTCCGTTTCGTAATTTGAGCCATTCATATCAAGCGATAATTCTATTAAGCCAACGCCTTTGGCAAGATAAAAGTCATAGACGCCTGCTGTAATATAACCACTGCCAAGATCATACTGAAGTTCGGCCTGTGTATGGATCACATTGGGGTAATTTTTCCCATTAATAGTTTTACTGATGC
>DASZPC010000542.1:0-1929 GCA_035550455.1 Chitinophagales bacterium
GGGGTGGTAAATATTATTACCGCCTGGCCTACGGATGTTGACCCCAAAACCGAAATTGAAACCAATGTTGGTGTTTACGACCACCCTAAAGATTTGCGCATGAAATGGTGGGATTCCGCCCCGCCTTTTTTTGGTTCGGTTAATGTAAACCACGAACACACTTTTAACCACGTGCAGCTTATTTGCGGTGGCAATATTACCTACAGCAACAGCTACCTGCAGGATAACAACGATTACCGCGCCCGCGCATTTTTCAAAACCCGTTACCTGAACCCTAAAATGCCGGGCCTTTCATTAATGCTGGGCGGTTCTTTCCAGTTAGAGCGGATTGACCAGTTTTTTGTTTCCATGGATATGGATTCGCTGGCCTTTGTGCCAAAAAGCTATAGCAGCAGTGCTTACGAACTGTTTATACTTGACCCACATATCTGGTATTCAAATTTAAAGGGGCACCGTTACCACCTGGATATGAGGTACATGAATATTTTTAGGAAAGGGAATGGAACCGACCCTAATGCTGTAAGCCATGGCCTTGAAGTAGATAACCAGTATCAGTACAAGTACCATGGCGATATGCTAATTGTTACTGCTGGTGTACCTTTAAATGTGGGCGTTTCCAGAAGTAACCTGTACACAGGCACCCACATTAACTTTTTTACCGCCGCATACGCACAGGCTGAATTTAATTATAAAGCCCTTGAATTGCAGGCAGGGTTGCGTTACGAAGTGCAGGGTGTTGATACCACCATTATTAAATCCCGGCCTGTATTCCGCAGTGGCATCAATGTACAGGCTTCTAAAGCTACCTGGTTCAGGGCCTCGTGGGGGCAAGGTTACCGTGCACCCTCCGTTGCTGAAAAATACCTGGCCAGCAACTTTACCAGCGGCATAGTAATTATACCTAACGATACGCTTAAAGAAGAAACCAGTTGGAGCCTTGAATTAGGTTTCAGGCAGGGCTTTTTAATACGGAAAAGCTGGAAGCTGTTTTTTGATGCGGCTTTCTTCTGGCAGGAATATAAAAACTACGTAGAATATGTGGTGGGCGTTTGGGACAATAAAAATTCGCGGGGCGATACGCTTCTTCCAAGGATTTACGAATTCCCCTCACCGGGGTCTGGCAAAGTTATAGGCCCCAAACCCTTTAATGTTGATAATGCCAGGACAGGAGGTTACGAGCTAACCCTTACCAGCGATGGTAAAATTGGGCCGGTGGGTATAAAGATGCTGGCGGGCTATACTTACACCTACCCGGTTAATACCAGCGACAGCGTAAAATACAAGGTAGGCGATTACCTGCACGATTTGTTTAAATATAACTTCCAAAAGCTTCCGGCCAAAGACTCGGACCTCTTGGTGCCGCTTTCGATTAGGCATTTGATACATGCCGACCTTGAACTGACTTACTGGAAGGCTTATTTGGGAACCAGCTTTAGTTACTATGGCGCACCTGCCAGGAACGTACCGAAACTATTTGCGGTAGGTGAAAAATTCCTGTTTAGCGATCCTTATTCGATTGAGAAATACATAGCAAAGCACCAAAGCGGCGATTTTGTAATAGATATAAGGGCGGGCATTAAAATAAACGAACATTTTTCGATGGGCTTTATTGTAAAGAACCTGACCAACCATTTTTATGAATTACGGCCGGGCATTGCCGAACCTTTGCGGAATTATACCATACAGTTCAGGTACAAGTTTTAAGGGAAAGGTTTTGGCTTAAAGCACAATTTAAATGCCGGTTGGGAATGATACCCTGCCGGCATTTATCTTTTTTTAACGATAGTCAACCCGTTTGACATTTTGAGGTGTTGCAGAAAATAAGCTTTTTTGCAGCCTCCCATGCACACTGCCCGCTCCCCAAATTTATTTAGGGGCTTTTGCAACATAAAAGTGCAAAGCAGTGTTTTAATAAAGTTTTTAAATTTT
>DASZPC010000543.1:0-1984 GCA_035550455.1 Chitinophagales bacterium
GACCTCCGCTTTGTATTTGCAGCGTTTAAAATCAACTCGCACCTGGAAAGCATTGGCGATAGTGCCAAAGGAGTGGCAAGGCTGGTTTTGGAAATGGAAAAAAGCTATGATGAAAAATTGCTGACAGATGTGCAGTTGTTAAGGATGTACGAACTGGCCGATACTATGATTGAAGATAATGTGCGTGCGCTGCGTGCCGATGATACTTCGCAGGCCAGGCTGGTGTTTCAGAAAGATGCTGAAATGGACGCTATAAACAAAAAGGCCATTGGCATTGTAGCCGGGCACATGACCGGCGCCCAGGCCGAAATAATACAACTGATTAACCTGATAACTATTACCCGGCGGCTGGAACGTGTTGGCGACCTGAGTGCTAATATTGCCGAAGAAATTATTTTTTATGTAGAGGCCAAAGTGCTGAAACACGAAAAAGCAAAAATACCCGGCAGTTAAAACGATATTAATTTCTGTAACCGCTGTTAAATTTACCACTGTTGGATAAACTTTCTACACGCACACTTACCATACTTACATCTCTTTTCCTGGCGTTGCTGGTAGGTGTAATTGACCTTTATTTTGAGGCAACGTTCAGGCATTTTGCCTTTGTGTTTGTATTTGTGTTCTTTTCTGCATCGTTTTTAATGTATTATGTTATTGATATATACCTGCGCAACCGGGTAAAGCTGGTATACAAAATTATCCACCAGTTTAAGCTCAGTAAAAGCCTGAAAGAATCAATAGGCGATATTTCAACCGACGACCCCCTAAGCGAAATGGAAAGCCAGGTAAAAGTATGGGTTACTGATAAAAGCCGCGAAATTGAAGACCTTAAAAAGCTGGAACAATTCCGTAAAGAATTCCTTGCTAATCTGTCGCACGAACTGAAGACCCCCATATTTAATATACAGGGCTATGTACATACCCTGCTTGAAGGTGCAATGGATGATCCCGAGGTGATGAAACACTTTTTAGAGCGCACGGCGCGCAGTATTGACCGCCTTAACAACCTGGTGGATGACCTGGACGAAATTTCGAAAATTGAGCGCGGAGAGTTGGCCATGCAAAAGGAAACATTCGATGTTACCCAACTGGCTAAGGAAGTTTTAGAATCAATGGAATTAAAGGCTATGAATAAGCACGTTAGCCTTAGCATTGCAAAGGGTTTTGATAAGCCATTTTTTGTGTATGCCGATAAGGAGAAGATAAGGCAAGTTATTACCAATTTGGTTGATAATTCCATAAAGTACGGTAAGGAAAGAGGGGAAACAACGGCCAGCTTTTATGATATGGACGAGAATGTTTTGGTGGAGGTAACAGACAATGGTATTGGCATAGCCGGGGAACACCTTCCACGCCTTTTTGAAAGATTTTACAGGATTGATAAGCACCGTTCGCGCGAACAGGGCGGTACAGGCCTAGGCCTGGCTATTGTAAAACATATTATTGAGGCGCACCAGCAAACCATTAATGTGCGTAGTACAGTAGGGGTAGGCACTACCTTTGCTTTTACCCTGCAAAAGGCTAAAGAGAAATAAAAACAGCACTAAAAAAAAAGCCCGAAGCTATGCGCCCGGGCTTTTTGTATCTCTGTAGAAAGTTCTAATTACATTCCTTTGTTCTCTTTCTTTTCTTCTTTAGCTGCATCTATCGCTTTCTTTTGGGCCGGGGTAAGCAGAGCCATAATTTTTTGTTCGCGTTCTTTAGCTAAAGTTTTGTTTTGCGCTATTTGTTCATCTGTCATTTCAGTGCCGCTACTGCGCAGGGCTTCACGCTTAGTGATGAAATCTTTATTGATGTCCATCACTTTTTGATATTGATCAGGCGTAAGGTTTACAATTGCGCTCAACTTGTCAGTTTGCTTTTTAGCCTTTTGTTCTACTGTTAAAGCAGCTTGTTTTGCAGCAGGCGCTGCTGTTTCTTGTGCAAATGCCCCGATGGTAGCCATTGCCATTACAAGGGTAAGAATGATGGTCTTTTTCATTGT
>DASZPC010000544.1:0-1739 GCA_035550455.1 Chitinophagales bacterium
AATGTTACCTGCAATAATGCCGCCAATGGCAGTATCACCGTTACCGCCTCCGGCGGGGTTACCGCTTATAATTACCAATGGAGCCTCGTGCCTTCAGTGAATGCCCCTGCTGCTGCGGGGCTTTCGCCCGGTGCTTATGCCGTTACTGTTACCGATGCCAATAATTGCACCGCCGCTATTACCGGCATGGTGGTTACCGAGCCTTCTGCCCTCGTTATTAACCCGGCCGTAATTGATGAGTCATGCCCCGGGCATAATGATGGCAGCATTGACCCGCAGGTAACCGGCAGCGTGCCTCCCTATCAATATCAATGGGGCAATGGCGTGGGTACGGCTATCAATGCCGGGCTCAACCTCGGCAGCTATACCCTACTGGTTACCGATGCCCATAATTGCACCGCTACCGCCACCATGCAGGTAGGGCAATACCCGGGCGTTGCGCTTTCAGGCACGGTAACCAATATCCTCTGTTTCCCGCTTAAAAACGGCGCTATAAATATTACGGCCTCCTCTACTTTTACGCCCCTCTCCTTTTTGTGGAGCAATGGCGAAACTTCTCAAAGCATAACCGGCGCCGATACCGGCTTTTATGCCCTTACCGTTACCGATGCCCACGGTTGTGTGGATAGTGCTGCTTACCACATTGGCAACGATTCTATTTTCAGCATCAATGCCACCCCAGATACGGTTACTATCAAACTGGGGCAAACCGTTAACCTCGCCGTTGAACCAATTGGCAGCTCCTTTGGCTTTATCGACTGGGGGCCTTCCACCGCGCTGGATTGTTATGATTGTGCCAACCCCGTTGCTTCGCCCATTCAGAGCATTTCCTACCTTGTTACCGGTACCGATGTTAACGGTTGTGTGGCTACCGATAAGGTGGATATTACCGTTGTTCCCAATTATGTGGTTTATGTACCCAATGCTTTTACCCCTAACGGCGATGGCGTGAATGATTACTTTGAGGTGTATGGCAATAAGGAGGCCTGGAAACAATTTGATATTGCCGTCTTCGACCGATGGGGCGAAAAGGTATTTGAAAGCAACGACATGAATTTTAAATGGAACGGCCAGTTTAAAGGCAAATTAATGCAGCCTGCCGTTTTTGTTTACGAAATGCATGTCGTTTACCTCGATAACCATACCGATAAAGTTTTCAAAGGCAGTGTTACTTTGCTGCGGTAAAAAAGCGTCTAAAAAATATTCACACCATCCCAGGCCTTTAACTTTTGGTTCTCCGGGTCATTAGCTATATAGTTGCTTTTGTCAAAAATCAACGTATTACGCGATGCCACATTATATGGCTTCCAACCGCTTTCGCTGTTACTGTTGGGGTTTCCGGTTTTGGCAAAGCTAAGCCACGATTGCTGCACCTGTTCCGAAAGCTGGCGTACCCGTTTTTTATCGGCCATAATCTGCACCATCTTGCCAAGCTTTGTATCAAGCGTACCAAATACAAAAGGAAGCTCCAGCCCGTGGCAGGCCTTTAACCCTACCATTCTTAACCCGCCGCTGGTCCAGTCAAAACGGTACATATAAGTAGGCGCATGGCTGCTTTGGGCATCGGCAAATTTTACCGAAGGCACTGTAAAAATCCCATCGGTTATTATATCCAGTATACCATCGCGGCTGGGGTAATCTGCATAGGCGCTAAAAAGCTGCTTTTGCTTTTCAGCCGAAATTTTTTGGGTATATGGTTTCAACTGCTCCTCTGTTTCCGGTACCATTTTTAAGCGCTT
>DASZPC010000545.1:0-7334 GCA_035550455.1 Chitinophagales bacterium
TGATTAACGTTTACATCGTTAGGTACAAAGTTAGTTGTATATAGCGGCACCTTTTCAACATAATCCACTATCGGAAAGGTTTGCAGGGTATCCATGCACCGCTCCGTTTTAGCGGTATCAGTAAATCGTATCCGGTAAGTACGGTCTAACGAATCGTTGTTCAGGCCCATAAAAGGCCTGTAGCAGCTATCCATGTGATATAATAGTACTAATGGCAGCATTACCGGGCTGTTAACCGTTAAGGAATCGGTAAAAGTACTTTTCACTTTAAAATACAACTCCCCATCAACATACCTGGAATCGTGGTTTTGGGCTGGTAACAGGCCGGTAAACAGAAATACGATAAAACCCAGGCATAGAACTCTCTTCATCATTTGTATGCTATTTCTACAAAGATAGCCAGCATGGAACAAATAGTTTGTTGAACCATGTTAAATGTTGGCACCATAGTTTTGGAAATTCAAAATATTTATTTATATCTTTAGAACCGGATACACACTTTTCCCGAATTTGAAGAATAAGTTGGTGGCTGTTTGATTTTAATGAATTAAAACCGAAGTTATGCTTCTTCAATACCCTAAATTATCGGAATCCGTTAATGTAGCCTTGTATGATGATTACATAGAACTTTACAGGCAATTTATAATTGCTTACCGAAAGTTGCATAACGATGTAGCTGCATTTTCGCTTTTACCTGAACGTTTTATTAACGAAGCGGAACCTGTAATTGATAAATTTTTAAGCAGCTTTTCAAGAACCGGTAAATCAGAAGCGGCAGATGAAAAACTGAAAACAATAACCGATTTCATTTCGCGGTTTTACAATTTTACCGACCGCACTACCGAAATGTTTATGGAGCATGAGGCGCTTGCAGGAAGAACGGTATCATTTATAAAAAAATCAGCGGCTATTAAGGCCGATACCACAGCCCTTGGCCCGGGTGGTTTAAAATACTACGATGCTATACCAGAACTGGAAAACCTGCAAAAAGAGATTGCGCATGTTCAAATGCTGGCCGATGACGCCTCTGAAGACCTGAAAAGCCTTGCCCCTTTATGGCAAAAAATTTCAGAATCACTTCACAATTGAACCACTAAACACCCCTATAAACAAAAAGCCCCTTAGCCAAAGCTTAAGGGGTTTTTGATTATACTTAAAAAAGTTTTATGCCCGTACTTTCACCCTGATGTTTTCCCAACGCAGTTCCAGCCTGTCGAGTTTATCGACCATATCATCGGCTTTCTCCTTAATTTTCTTTAGCTCGTTATGTAGTTGCCTTAGTTCTGGGGTAAGTTCTATGTAATCTACAGCGTATTCCGATACTATTTTCCCTGCATTACGTTCGTTCAGTTCCAGCACTTTTCTTAAATAAGCTTTGCTTCGGTCGCAATGCGTTTTGTGTTCGCTAAATAGCTCCATGGTACCAGCCGTAAAGTCATCTAACTGGCTAATAAAATCAATTACCGATTGATAAGAGTTATTATCGCGGCTCTCGCTGCTGGCAAACGAGTAGTTCTTAATATAGATATCAAGCGCAGGGCCTGTGTTATCAATAAACTTTTTAGGTAGCAGGTAGAGGTCGGTTACGTAATCGTTTACCATTTTGTATGCTTCGTTAAAGTCGCGCTGAACGCAGCGGTAGTATTCATATTGGCCTTCAAGATTCATGGCAGGTAAATTTTTTATCCGATATTGTTAGTATTACCGAAACCCAACAGGAAAAGTTTCTTTTGTGCCACGCTTTTTTTTACAACACAGGCTTTGTTTAATCATGTAACTGGCATTTTTGGTAAAAAACAGGGCATAAACCGCACAAAAAAGCCCGGTGTGGATTTACACAACCGGGCCCTGTATTTTAAATGGGGAGCTACTTTTCTATTGAATATAAACTACATAATCTTTACCGCCGTATGTAACAGTGGCTGTAGCATCGCAGTTGCCATCGCCATAGTTAACGCTTGCCACCATACTGTTATTTACATAAATATCAATTACACCGCCCGAAACCCAATAGCAACATGCATTTTTAATAAGCGGCGATGAACTTTGTAAACGGTACGAATCGCCGGTAACAGCTACGCCCTGCACCGTTCCATCAAAAGAATAAGTATCGTCGCAAATGCCAAATAAACCGGTAGTACCCTCCCCGGCTATCCAGGTTTGGGTGTAATTTGATGTCCAGGTAGAGACTTTGCCATCAGGGTGGGTAATTTTTCCATCCTGGTCAACTACGGTAAAATACATTTTGTTATCGCTGTTTCGACCGCTATTGGTAATAGTTTTAGTGCCTTCCACTTTATATCCGTTTACGTAGTAATTATCGGTGGTAACGGTTATAACACTGCCTTGTTGGGTGTAACGCCCCGAAAAAGTGCAAATTAGTTTGCCTTTACGGTTCACCCCGTAAACATCAGTGCACCCACTGCCAAAATCAAGGGTTAAGGTCATCGGAAAATTCCCCCCATTTGTATTCAGCGTAATAGTGGCACATGTATCAACCTGTGATTGGTAAGTGCCATCAGTTTTGCCAACCGTGCTGCTATAGTTGCCATTTTTGGCTTCGTTATCAATAGTTTTAAAAACATCGCTGGTAATAGACTGCGATAAAGCAGCATCTTTACTTAAAGCACTATAGTCGGTTCCTTTTTTAATACAGCCCCCCAAAGCAAGGCTTATAAGGGCTAAAATGAATATGCGGTTCATAAGTCAGGGTTTAGTATAATTCAAAAGTGGTTAAAAAAATGCGATGGGCAAATATGCTCCATAAAAAAAGCAACCGCAATAAGCAGTTGCCTTTTGGTTTGCTGCAAAGCAGTTAACCTATTTGATGTTACTAATAAATACTTTTTTAGTTATCACCCCGTCGTTGTTCCTTACACTTACCAGGTAATCAGCTGCTTCAATATTGTCTATCTCCTTCACATATATATTATTGCTGGTTACCTCTCCTATGCTTACCTCACGCCCTATTATGTCGTATATCTTCACCACAGCATTTACTTTCTGTAGTGCCGTAAAGTCAACATATATCCTGTTTTCGCTGCTCCATATCTGTATACCGCCATTGTTTGTTGAATTATTAATGCCTGTTGCCCCGGCTACGGTTATTACCTGGCTGGTGCTGGCACTACAGCCACTCGCATCGCTTACTGTTAAGGTTACCGTGTAAGTACCCGGTGTGCTGTAAGTATGGCTTGGTGCGGCCAATCCGTTGCTGATTACCGTGCCATCTCCAAAGTTCCAGCTATAGTTGCTGGCATTGCTGCTGGTGCTGGTAAAGCTAACAGGGGTTTGTACCGTAGCATTGTTGGTAGAGGTATTGAACGAGGCCGTTACATCCTGTGCCCCACCTACCGTTAATAGTACTTTTCAGGTTACCTGATATAGGGGTAATGCAATGCTAATATAAACTCTTTGTTTTATTTAGTCAAGGTTAAGAGAAATTTATTTTAACGCTAAAAATCTTAACCTACTAAGTTAACTTAATTCATAATTGGAAGGCTTGTAAATGGGCAATTTTTACAATTACTCAATACCTGATTATATTGTTTCTGTATAATTGTGCAAAAGGGTGGTTACAATCAACATAAAACGGAATTTTGCAGGTATTTGTCTTTTATTGCTGTGTAACGTATGTACCAGCGTTATTTATGCCGCGCCCGCTAGTGGCTGGTTAAACGGCGAAGTAATGGATGGAAATGAGGTACTTAGCGGCGCTACAGTAGCATTGTTAAAAACACAGTTTGGCACTATAACCGGTGTTTCTGGGACATTCGAGCTGAAAGATGTACCGCCCGGTAAGTACCAGCTAAGGGTAACTTACGTAGGTTTTGAAAACTTTCAGCAGGAAGTGGAAATTAAAGATGGCGATACTACCCACATCAGTATCCAAATGATACCCCTTGCCGCCAACTTGAATGAGGTTGTAATTTCAGGCACCATGCGCGAGGCCACCAAACTACAAAGCATTACCCCTGTTGATGTTTACGCCATGAGATACTTTGAACGCAACCCAACAAATAACCTTTGGGACGCGCTTAGCAATGTTAACGGAGTTTTCCCTGATATTGATAATGGCGTTAGCAATACAACCGATGTTCAAATTAACGGGCTTGAGGGCAATTACACCATGATTTTGATTGATGGGGCGCCTGCTATGAATGGCCTGGCCGGGGTTTATGCCCTTAATAGCCTGCCGATGAGCATGATTGAAAAAATAGAGATAGTGCGGGGGGCCAACTCAACCCTGTATGGTAGCAATGCCATAGGTGGCGTTGTAAATATTATTACTAAAAACCCGGTAAAAACAGCCTCCCTTAGTATTGATGCATCGCTCACTTCAAAATTGGAAGATAATTTAGACTTAACCGGGGCCTTTGTTGCTAAAAAGGTAAGTGCGCTTTTCAGCGCTAATATTGAGAACATGAATTACCGCTGGGATATTGATGGTAATGGGTTTACCGATATACCCCTTACCAACCGGGCCAATTTTTACAACAAATGGAGCATACGCCGGAAGGATGAAAAGATGGCTAACATTTATGCCCGAGGCCTTTTTGAAGACCGCTTTGGCGGCGATATAACCACACCCGGCAGGTTGGTGGGTAGCGGCATTTATTACACGCAATGGATAAGAACCTATCAATGGCAGGCGGGCTTTCATTATCAGTTGCCGGTAAAAGATAAAATAATGATTAGCGGCGACTATAGCGAGCATTACCAGCACTCCTGGTTTGGCAACTTTAATTACGCCGGCACACAACGCAATGCTTTTGCTCAAATAACATGGGGCCGTCAGGTTGATACACACAACAACCTTTTAATTGGTGGTTGTTACCGGATGCAGTATTACAGCGATAACACCGGGCTTTCGGCGGACTCTCTTACCGGTTTTAATAAGTTTCAGCACATTGGTGGCGTGTTTATTGAAGACGAAATTAACATTGTGCGCGGGCAAGAATTATTACTAGGTACACGCTTTGATTATACCAGCAGCAACGGGCCTGTGGTAAGCCCAAGAATAAATTACCGTTTCAGTTCTAAAAACGAGAAGAACATATTGCGCATTGGGTTTTCAACCGGATACCGTACACCTAATGTTATTAACGAAGGGTTCGGCATTTTAAACGGCTCACGGCTGGTTGAAGTTAGCAGCAAACTGAAACCCGAAACAGCCATTACCGCACAGGCTAATTACACCCGTGTACAGGAATTACCCGGAGGCCTGTTAAATATAGATGCCAGTGCATTTTATACTTATTTCATTAATCACATAGACCCCAGTTATGATGAGCCGGGGCTGGTGGTTTATGATAACAACCGCCATGGCGCTATGGCGCCCGGGTGCAGTATTAATACCGACTTTACATTTAATTACCCGCTAAAAATTGGCATAGGCTTAACTTATACTTATGCTTTTGCTATTAGTATAAACGAAACAACCGGCGCAAAAGAACGGGAATTAGCAGTACATAACCCCAACCTTACCGGCAATTTCTTTTTCAGTTATAATTTCCCGGTACCGCAACTTTCGCTGGAATGGACCGGTACGGTATACAGCCCCATGCTTTTAGTTACGGAAGTGAATGATTACCGGCCCGAAAAATCGCCCTGGTTTACCCTTCAAAACATTATGGTAACCAAAAAATTCGGACGTGGCGTTGAGTTATATTTTGGATTAAAAAACTTTTTCAACTTTATTCAAAAAGACGCTATTATGCGCCCATTTGACCCGTTTAACAGAAATGTAACAGTAAATAACCCTAACAACTATTATTTCGATACACAATACGGGTTTATGAGCACCGAAGGCATTAAGGGGTTTATAGGCTTTAGGTATAAACTGATTAAATAACTGATAAAAACGGGTATTAGTTTCTATTATTAATTATTCCTCTTATGCTTTACCTGCTGTTATCTGTTATTTGTTCGGCTATTCTTATACTTCATTTTAAGTTTTTTGAGAGGAATAACATTCCAGTTTTTCAGGCTATAGTAATAAATTACCTAACTGCTGCCATGTGTGGCTTTTTGTTTTTGCCTCAAAAAAACGAAATCATTAATGGGGCCTTTCTATCCTGGTCATGGCTACCGGTTTCCATGATGTTAGGGTTTATGTTTATAAATGTATTTAACCTTACCAGCCTTACCACCATCACGTTTGGGGTATCAACAGCATCTGTGGCATCTAAATTGGGCTTGGTCTTTCCGTTGCTGTTTGCATTTATTGCTTATCACGAAGGATTTAACTATATAAAACTTGCAGGTATAGGGACAGCGGTAGTGGCAGTGGTGCTTTCATCAATAAAAAACGAAACTACAGCCGGTAACCACATAGCCCATAAAACCGGCATTTTACCTTTTCTTGTATTTGTGGGCAACGGCGCGTGCGACAGCCTTACACAGTTTGCCAACAAGCACTACCTGGCCCACCAAGGGAATGAACAGTTTGCCATGTTCATTTTTGTATGGGCAGGAGTAACAGGTATAATCGTTTTAATTGGGATGTATTTCAGGCGCGGAAACACCTTGCAGTGGCGAAGTATTTTGGGAGGTATATCATTAGGCATACCAAATTACTTTTCGTACCTGTTTTTATTAAAGGCCCTGACAGGTTTACCATGGGGTAGTTCGGTTGTGTTTCCGCTGAACAACCTTGGAACCGTTGCCTTTGCAACGTTTGGAGGAGTGGTTTTATTTAAAGAGCGGATTTCTAAAACCAACCTTGCCGGGTTGATTGCCGCTTTTGTGGCCGTAATACTTATTGTAATTTCGAGCCGATGAGTTTTTAATTACGGTAAATAACCTGATTATGAATGAAAATAACATTGGCGAGGCAGAGTTGATTATTAACCCCGATGGCAGCATTTACCACCTGCATTTAAAACCCGGCGAAATAGCAGAACACATTATTACAGTAGGCGACCCCGGCAGGGTTGATGAGGTAAGCAGGCATTTCGACAATATAATCCACAAGTCGCAATACAGGGAGTTTGTAAGCCATACCGGCTACCTGAATAATAAAAAACTAACAGTAATTAGTACCGGTATTGGAACCGATAATATTGATATAGTAATGAACGAACTGGATGCACTGGTAAATATTGATTTTGAAACCAGGCAACCAAAAGCAGATTTAACCCAATTGCAAATAATACGTATGGGCACCACTGGCTCGCTGAACGAAGAAATTGGTGTAGATGAGATTGTAATGTCGGAAATATCAATAGGCATGGGTGGGCTGATGCACTTTTACCAGTTTGAGAACAGTATACAGGAAACTGTTTACCTGGAAGCATTCAACAGCCATATTAAACCTTATTTTAGCGGAGTTA
>DASZPC010000546.1:0-5914 GCA_035550455.1 Chitinophagales bacterium
CCAAAGCCCAGTGAAATATCGCGCTGCGGGTTCTTCGTTTCTTCAGCTACATTGGCAACCCCCTCAATGCCCAAAAAGAACCAAATGGCAAAGGGCGTGGCGGCAAAAACACCGGCCAGCCCATTGGGCAGGGCATTATGTGTTAGGTTAGCAGCACTAAAATGTGGCGCTGTAATACCCGCAAACAATAATAATTCGCCTACGGCCAAAACAGTTACTATCAGTTCAAACACCGCAGCAGCACGCACCCCGTAAATATTAAGCCCTGTAAAAAGCAGGTAAGCCGTAATAGCCACCGAGTGGTTGGGCAGCGATGGGTATTTCAATTTAAAATAAGCCTCAATGGACATAGCAATGGCCGGTGGGGCAAACAAAAATTCAATAATCTGCGCCACACCGCCTATAAAGCCAATATCAGCGCCAAGCGCCCGGCTGGCGTAGTCAAACACCCCGCCTGCTTTGGGTATGGCACATGCCAGCTCGGAATAGCTAAAACTAAAGGTGGCATACATAATGATGATAAAAAAAGTGGCAATGGCCATACCCAGTGTACCCCCTTCTTTAAGGCCCAGGTTCCAGCCAAAGTACATACCCGATATAACATAGCCCACGCCCAGCCCCCACAGCATAAGCGGGGTAAGGGTTTTCTTTAAACCTTCTGTATTAACCGGTTGTTCCATTATTGTAAAAGCGGCAAACTAATGCACAATTTTAAGAACGGGAAATTATTTCTATTTTTAGGATTCTTATAAAACAGCCAAATATGGAAGCAACCGTAAGCCAGGGCGTTAAAACAATTCCCATTAGCCCCAACACCAAACTGGAGGAAATTTTGAGGATTTATGATGCCCAGCAAAAAAACAGGCAAAATGTAAAAAACAGCACGGCCAAACAACGCAAGGCTAAACTGAAAAAATACATTGCCACGGTAATGGAATTCAGGAAAAAGATTGAAGATGCCGTTTATGCCGACCTGCACAAAAATGCCATCGAAACCGGTTACACCGAAATTTATAATACCGTTGCCGAAGCCCGTTATGCCATTGAAAATCTGGACGACTGGATGGCCGGCCACGAGGTAGATACCCCACTGGTTTACATCGGTTCAAGCTCGAAAGTGGTTTATGAACCTAAAGGTGTTACGCTTATTTTAACACCGTGGAACTATCCTTTCCAAATGCCCGGCCAGCACCTGGTATCGGCCATTGCTGCCGGCTGCACAGCCATTATCAAACCTTCGGAGTTTACTCCGCATACTTCGGCAGTTGTAAAAGAGCTGCTGGCAAAAGTTTTTGATGAAAACGAAGTGGCAGTAATAGAAGGCGACCACACAGTTTCAACCGAACTGCTGAAATTAAAATTCGACCATATACATTTTACCGGTTCGCCGGCTGTAGGCAAAGTGGTAATGAAAGCGGCTGCCGAGCACCTTACTTCTGTAACACTTGAACTGGGTGGCAAGTCGCCTACCATTATTGACGATTCAGCAAATATTAACGCCGCCGTTAAAAAAATAACATGGGGCAAATTTTTGAATTGCGGACAAACCTGCATTGCACCCGATTATATACTTATTGACGAAAAAAAGAAAGACGAGTTTATAGAAAAACTGAGCGCCAACATTACAAAAGTATTTGGCGATGACCCCCATAAGAGCAACGATATGGGCCGCATTATCAATAGCCGCCACTTTAGCCGTATTAAAGGCATACTGGACGATGCCGTTAAACGCGGCGCACAGGTAAAAACCTTTGGCACTGCTGATGACAGCGACAATTTTATGCCGCCTACACTACTGTGGAATGTGGCGCCCGATTCGCGCGTTATGCAGGAAGAAATTTTCGGGCCGCTATTGCCTATAGTTGCTTACAAAACCAAAGAAGAAGCTATTAATATTATTAGCGGTAAAGAAAAACCACTGGCCTTATACATCTTCTCCGGCAGTGGCAAAAACCAGGAATTCTGGCTGCACAATACCACCGCCGGTGGCACTTGCATTAACGATAACCTGGTGCATATTTCACAGCCTAACCTGCCTTTTGGCGGGGTTAACAATTCGGGTATTGGTAAATCAACCGGTTTTTATGGCTTCCGCGAATTCAGCAACGAAAGGGCCGTATTAAAAGCCCTGCATGGCGGCAGCGTGGTTCAACCTCTTTGGCAACCTTATGGCAAACTGGCCAAAACGGTTACCGACTTCATGATTAAATATTTGTAAAATAGCGCCCGAAATTTGAGCAATGAGTAAATCGAAATTTTTCGCCTTCGCTTTTTTAGGTGGATTTGTGGCACTTGTTTTTATAGCCGGTTGCAAAAAGTCAACCCAGTCTGAACCATTAGAACCTATTTCGCTGATAGAACCCGATACGCCTATACTGCGCAAATTCCCCGGCGATTCGATGCCTTATCAAATAAAATTTACCACCGACAGGCCCATTAACTGGGTGCTGGGTATGGTTGATGTTGATACACTGATTGATTCGAGCAATTACACCCCTACCTACCCCGATACTTTGTTCTTTCAGGATCTTACCACGCTTGACCCGCTGCAAAACATTTACACTTATAGCGGCAGTTATTACATTAACGATACACTCAGGCCGTTTAGCACTATCCGGTTCAGGGTTTCATTCCAGGCTGGCCGCACCAGCGGTTATGTAGGCATGAATTATCCGGTTGGGTTAAAAAGCGCTACCAAAGATTTTACTGTAAACGTGCGGTAAAGCTTTTTAAGTTTTTATAAAAACCTTCTGACCAAAATCAACGGCGGAAGGTTTTTTGTTTTAATAGCTTTACAGCTAAATTTTCAACCTATGCCTTCAAAAGACCTCTCTGGCAACCGGCGCAATTACCATAAGCATGAGCTAACAGAAGAGAAAGCTTCGCCAAACCCTTACGAACAGTTTGGCTGGTGGTACGAAGACGCCACCCAATCGGGCATTATTGAACCAAACGCTATGGTGCTGGCAACGGCAAATGGTGTTGCCAAACCTTCGGCACGTATGGTGCTTTTAAAATCGTTTACCGAAGAGGGGTTTGTTTTTTATACTAATTACCATAGCCGCAAGGGGCATGATATAGATGAAAATAAACAGGTAGCGCTTTTATTTTATTGGGATGAACTGGAGCGCCAGGTACGCATTGAAGGAACCGTTGAAAAAATTGATGCTAAACTATCAGACGAATACTTTGCCGTGCGCCCTTACGAAAGCCGCTTAAGTGCCATTGTTTCTGAACAAAGTGAAGAAATACCATCCAGGCAATTTCTGGAAGATAAATTACAGGATGTACAGCAATCGGGCCATATTAAACGCCCCGAACACTGGGGCGGCTACATTGTAAAGGCCAACTACTTTGAATTTTGGCAAGGCCGCGCCAGCCGCCTGCACGACCGGCTTGTTTACGCAAATGCAAATGGCGCCTGGAAAATAAAAAGGCTTGCGCCATAATATTATTCCTCAACTATTGCCTGAAAAAACAGGGGCCGAACCCCGGTAGGAGCCAGCCCCCTTAATTGGGCTATTGCCCAATTAACCCACACTTATTTAATGCATGGAACATTGCTTTGCTAAAACAAATGCGCACAATAATTAAACTGCTTTAGCCCTCTGCTTTTTTAACGGCCTATTGCCATTATTAGTATGCCTTAAAAACTACACATTAAAACGGACTGGCCTTAAGTGCCTGATTACTAATACCATAATACAGGCAGGCTGCATGGGTAAGGGGAGCCTGTTATTTCGAAAATAAAGATACCAAAAATTTAATGTAAGGTAGTATTAAACACTTGCTTTAATAAGATAGCCTTTTAAAGTGTTCCGTAAAATATTGAAAACATATAATTATTATATTTGGAATGCATCTCCCGTTAAACTGACTCCATGAAAACACACGCTACCTTTGCCGGCCTTTGCCACTATTTCCAGAAAATTGTTTTGAGTATGCTTTTATTCCCTGCCTTTATACTGGTTCGCGGCCAGGGAACATGGGCTGCTGTTTCGGATTTGTGCCCCAACAGCGCCGGCGGGGGCATGCTCCTTTTATCTGATGGTTCTGTAATTACTAAATCTATGGATGGCGGTTTCGATGGCATAGGAAACATTTGGAATAAACTTACACCTGATTCTACAGGCAGTTATATTAACGGCACCTGGAGCACCATATCGGCTATGCATGATACCCGCCTGTATTTTTCATCAAGGGTTTTAAATGACGGCAGGGTTTATGTAGCAGGGGGCGAATATGGCACTGGTGTTGGCACCGGCGAGGTATATAACCCTTTAACCAATACCTGGACTTATGTTCAAAACCAGGAATACAGCATTGGCGATGCGAATTCCGCGATACTGGACGATGGACGAATATTGCAGGCTATAGTTAATTTCCCTTCCGCCGATAGTAATGTGTTTTATACACCATCCACCAACCGTTATACGCCCGCACCGGGGTGCATCAATTTTCATGATGAATCGGCCTGGTTAAAACTGCCCGATAACAGTATTTTATTTGTGGATGCAGATGCAGTTACGTCTGAAAGGTACATACCCGCCAGTAACCATTGGGTAAATGATGCCACTGTGCCTGTTGACCTGTATGACGCTATAGGCGAAACAGGCGCCTCGTTTATGCTGCCCGATGGAAGGGCCTTTTTTTTAGGGGCAAGCGGGCATAATGCCTTTTATACCCCATCGGGCAATACCAACCCCGGCGCATGGGCTGCCGCACCTGATTTTCCGAATTTCCTTGGCACCTCCGATGCCCCGGCTGCCATAATGCCTAATGGAAAAATATTATGTGCCCTTTCGCCGGTTGGCGATTCGGTAAATATATTTTTATCGCCTACTTATTTTTACGAATTTGATTATACCAATAATAGCTTTAACCAGATTACGGCACCCGATGGCACCCCGTTTTTACCAGATGCCAGCTATGCGAGTAACATGCTTGATTTGCCTGATGGCAGTGTTCTGTTCTGCCACTTAGACGATTATCAATATTATGTTTACACCCCTGACGGCTCGCCTCAGGAATCGTGGAAACCAACTATCAGTCAAATCAGCAGGGTACAAAACACTTGCGATACATTTACCATTACGGGCACCCTTTTTAATGGTATATCAGAAGGGGCCGCCTATGGCGATGACTGGCAAATGGCCACTAATTTCCCTATTATAAAACTTACAGCCAGCACCGGCAGGGTTTATTATGCTCGCAGTTTTAACTGGAACCGCAATGGGGTTCAAACAGGCAACCTGCCTGATACTACAAAATTTGCGCTGCCTGCCAACCTGCCGAACGGAATTTATCAATTACAGGTAGTAGCCAATGGCATAAGTTCAAACCCGGTTAACTTTACACCAAAACCCGATTTAAGCAGCACCCTGAACCCCACAGCTATATGCAGCTATGACCTGTTTACTTATGTTCCAACCAGCAACACGCCCGGAGCCACCTATACATGGACACGCGATGCTGTATCAGGATTGGGAAACCAGGCCATTACCACACCACAATCGGCCAACCCCAATGAATTATTGATTAATAATACAGGCCAGCCGGTTAATGTGGTTTATAAATACACTGTTAGCGAAAGCGGGTGCATTGCAACACGGAATGTTACCGTAGCAGTTAATCCTTCACCAGTACTGCAAATTACAAAACCCGATTCCGTTTGTGCCGGGCAAACAGTCAATATTAGTGCCAACGGGGGCACAGGGTATGCCTGGAACACCGGGCAAACAAGCGCAAGCATAACCGTAAGCCCGGCTGTAACAACTATATACACCGTAACAGCTAACAACAGCTACAATTGCCACAAAACAGATTCGGTGGAATTAAAGGTTGATGTTTGCGCGGGTATTGCACAATTAAATGGCATTGGAGAAGGTTTGAGTATTTATCCTAATCCGGCTAA